>JAAYBQ010000031.1 GCA_012730035.1 Spirochaetota bacterium | reverse complement strand
CACCGCCGGTAAAAGAGGAGTAGAACAATATGTTGCGTATGGTACAGGCATTGTCCGGAACTGTTCAGCCCCCGGCAGAATATTCCAGCAGTAATTCATGCACATCATTCTGCCACC
This sequence comes from Spirochaetota bacterium, assembly GCA_012730035.1. Lineage (GTDB taxonomy): Bacteria > Spirochaetota > UBA4802 > UBA4802 > UBA5550 > JAAYBQ01. The sequence continues at coordinate 32,537 of JAAYBQ010000031.1, read as the reverse complement.
CCCGGTGGGGGTAAATAACTTAACGGATTTACCACAGAGCCACAGAGGGCACAGAGAAAGGAGAATGTCATCCCCGCGTATGCGGGGATCCATCGATTACTCATTGTACAGGCACTTGCCCTGACCGCATGCCCTCTTCCGTTCATAGACTAAATGGGATATATAAAAAATATAAGTTTATATCAATTTCCCTCTTCTCCCCTTCATTTCTTCAAAACGGGAGAAGAGGGTTAGGGTGATGAGGGCATGACGGGGCGCATGGTACAAGCCCAATTCTACACCTCCTCCAGCACTCTCTTAACCATTCCCGGAACCTCGTCCAGCCCGTGAACTATGTACTTCTCGCCGCCGATCTCCTCTATGCCCGCGTGTCCAAAGGCACAGCCTATGAAAGGAATTGAGTTGTCGCGCGCCGCATCCAGGTCAGTTATGCGGTCACCGATCATGATAAATGTTCCGGGCTCAAGAACTTTCATGTACTCTTTTACTATTCCGCTCTTGGTGCCGTAACCGTCGGCCGCGTAAAGAAAAGGCTCTGAAAAATACTTTTTAAGGTTATATGCTGCCAGCACTGCCTCGACGTATTCGCGCGCGCCGTTGGATGCAACAAGCATGGTGAAGCCTTCGGCGTGAAGCTGCGGTATTATCCTCTCTGCGCCGTCAATCAGTATACCTTTACGCGCAAGTATAAGGCTCACAAGGTTTTCGGTCCAGATTTCGGCATAAAGGCGCCTGCCCTCTGCATCAAGTTCGGGGTAGAGCATGCGGAATATTTCGGGCAGCGGGTAGCCAAGAGTAGATGTGATCTGCTGCATAGTGGGCGTGCTTATGTTCAGCTCGGGCCGCAGATTTTTAAGTTTATCCGAGCCCTGCTCTATGGCTGTAAGCAGTATTTCACCGGCGTCAAATATTGTCCCGTCAATGTCGAACGCAAGGTATATGTTTTTATCTTTCAATGTTTACTTCCTCCCCACCCCCCGCACCCCCGCAGGGGGCAAGGCTCAACTTAACTGATTGTTAAAACCAGGATCAATTTTATAAACAGGTCTATAATTACAATACATAAAGTTTAAACAGCAATATAAATTCACTGAATAATAAACCTTTCTTTACCGTAACCATTATTCCTTGCCCCCTGCGGGGGTGCGGGGGCTGTAAAGTTCCGGCATCCTGAAATGTGTGCAGAAGTTAAATACCCGGGTGCGCGGGCTTTGCCAAAAAATCATTGACTCATACCCGGTGCTATTGTTCCTTTACATAAAGCAAAGGAGAAATCCGTGGATACAAGTGTAAAGATCGGGTCGCTGACCCTTAAAAATCCCATAACTGTTGCCTCCGGCACTGCAGGCTACGGCGAAGAGCTATCAAGGTTCGTAGATATTTCAAAAATAGGCGCTGTCTTTACAAAGGGGCTTTCGATGAAACCGCGCAGGGGCAACCCCGGTAACCGCATAATTGAAACTCCTTCAGGTGTGCTGAACTCAATCGGCCTTGAAAACGTGGGGCTTGATGAATTTATCGAAAAGAAACTCCCTTTCCTTGTTAAGTCAGGCGCGGTCACCATACCCAACGTGGCCGCGCATTCAGTCGAAGAGAACATCGAGCTCTGCAGCATTCTGTCAAAAACTCCGGGCATAGACGCCATTGAACTTAACGTGTCATGTCCCAACGTAAAGCAGGGGGGAATGGCCTTCGGCACAGATATGTGCGTCTTTACCGAACTGGTGGAACAGGCGCGCGAGGTTACTTCATGCCCGCTCATAATCAAACTTTCACCCAACGTTACAGACATCGCGTCGTTCGCCCTTCGCGCAGAGGAGATCGGCGCTGACGCGGTCTCGGCCATTAACACGCTCCTCGGCATGAAGATTGATATTAAAAGTCGCAGGCCGCACTTTGCGAACAAGGTCGCGGGCTTAAGCGGCCCAGCTGTAAGGCCCGTGGCAGTAAGGATCGTCTACCAGATATACCAGAAGGTAAAGATCCCCATTGTGGGTATGGGGGGGATCTCGAACATCGAGGATGTACTTGAATTTATCATGGCCGGCGCGTCCGCAGTTTCAATAGGGACCGCGAGCATGGTCGAACCTGCAGTATCAGGAAAACTTGCAGGCCAGCTTGAAGATTACATGAAGAAAGAGGGGATCAGCTCCCTTGATGAAATAAGAGGCGCGGCCCACCGCGTATAACGGAGACTGGATGAAATTCTGGAACAGCACGCTCAAGGGCATGGAGGAGTACATCCCCGGCGAACAGCCCGCCAACATTGACGAATACATAAAACTTAACACCAACGAAAACCCATTCCCGCCATCAGAAAAGGTGCTCGGGACTATCCGCGAAGCAGTAAATGCGGGACTCAGGCGTTACCCGGACTCACTCTGCATCAGGCTGAGGCAGGTCTTCGCAGAGCAGAACAATCTTTCACCTGAAAACGTTTTTGCAGGGAACGGGTCGGACGAAATCTTTACGCTCATATTCCGGGGGCTCATTGAAAAAGATGGAACAGCTGCCTTCCCCTATCCATCCTATTCCCTTTACGACACGCTGGCGCAATCCAACGCCATAAAATACGAAAAGATAAAGATGGAGAGCGGCTTTAACCTTAACCTTGAAAGGTTCCTGGATAAAAAGTACGACATGGTTATTATAGCCAACCCGAACAATCCCACGGGCACCTTTATTGAAAGCGGCATGATAAGGTCATTCCTTGATAGATTTAAGGGACTGCTGGTTGTTGACGAAGCGTATATAGATTTCTACGGCGGCTCTGCCATTGAACTTACCGGGGAATATGACAACCTGCTGGTTACCCGTTCATTCTCGAAGTCCTGTTCTCTGGCCGGGCTGCGGGTTGGACTCGCTGTAGCGCACAGAGATATTATCAGGGGCCTGGTTAAAATAAAGGACTCTTACAATGTTGATTCACTCGCGCAGGCAGGCGCGGCCGCGGCGCTCCTTGACAGAAAAACATTTGAATACAACATTAACATGCTCAGGAGCAACAAGGAGTACCTCGAAGAGAGGCTTGACGACCTGGGCTTTGAACGCGTACCCTCGCGTGCAAACTTTCTGCTTGCGCGCCACCCGCAGATCAGCTCGGAAGAACTTTACCTGAAACTGAAAGAAGAGAGGATACTGGTCCGCCACTTTAAGGAACCGGTAATATCTGACTACGTACGCATAAGCGTGGGCACTATGATGGAGATTAAAAAGTTATGCGCGCTTATAAGTTCTATATTGGAAGGAGTATAACCCTGCCAGAGCTGCCCGTTATGGTGCTTCGCTGGTACAGCTCGCTGGCCGTGATCTTGCCGTTATTAAAAAGACTCAGATCCTCCCTTTTAAGCCAGATCGTAAAGCTGCTCTCCTCGCCGCTCCGGTCCCACCTGAATGTTATCACCATGCCCGCAACATTCTTTTCCCTGAACACGCGTTCCAGCCGCACAGCCTCCTCGGCTATTCCGCTCACGTTCTCCCGTATAAGTCTGGTGCAGAACCTTCCGTAATCAAGTTTCTCATCGTATTCGGCCGAGACATCAAAACCGATATAATAAAGAGTGTCCCCTGAAGAGAGCCTGTCATGGTAAAAACCCACAGACTGCTTAACAAGGGTAATATCCTGATTCTCACTCATGGCGTATGCAAGGCAGAGCAGTTCATCACTGTATTTTTCGTGAAGCAGGTTGCCGCCGCCGGTGTAGAGGTTTACATCTATAAGGTAGCTGCGGTATTTTTTGCGTTCACCGTAACCACACTTTTTAATAACAGTATCATCTTCGTCAGATGCCAGAAGCGGACGGTAAGCATTATATGAAGTGAGCATTACAACAAACGTAAGTATAGCTATCAAGCAATTTGTATATTTCATCCTTTTACCTGTTTTCAACCGGTTTAAATATTTTTCGTACCTTGTAATCCATCCGAAAGAGGCGACCAGGCATCAGCAGATGAGGACACTCTTTAATCGTGATGACAAATTTACGCATGGCCGCGCAGTGGAACATTAGCTTATATCTTAAGGTATTCAAAAAACTTTTCTATTTCGGCCGGGTACTCTCCGGCGTCATTCTGGTATTTTTTGAACTTGCGCTCAAATGCGGCTATCTCCCTGGCCTGCACATTCTTGTACCTTCCCGCGTACTTGCTGTAGGCAGGCATGTTCTCCAGTATTTCGCGCGTTTCTTTTTTAAACGGTATGTGCTTAAAGAACATCTCCCTTACCACGTTGTTCAGTTTCATTATACCCTCGCGCTCAAACTCTACCCAGAGCATGTAGTCCGCCGCGAACCTGTCGCGGTTTGTGCGCAAAGACTTGAAGCGCAGCGATATCTGCTCCTTCATTTCGGGCGAAAGCCTGCTGTTCTTCTTAAAGGTATTAACGTAGTCAAAGTATTCACCCGAGATTCCGCCCTCAATCGGATCGGCCCACATAGCACCCTTCATGCTGCGGTTAAGTTCCCACCTGTAGCAGGCAAGGGTATGCATAAGGCTCTTTTCGAGTTCACCTGCAAAAAATACCGGTATCATTATTCTTCCAAGGGACCGTTTATTGTTGCCCGAAATCTCCTGCCACAGAAGGGTCTTGGTGCCGTATATGGGGAGCAGAACAAAGTATGGAACGACCTCCTCCTCGATAACCTCGCGCGCCGAATCCAGGCGAAGTACTGTCTCCCTGTAAAAGACTGAGAAATCTATATCACGGAGTTTTTTTATTATTTCAGAAACTGCATGTTTATTCTGGTACAGGTTTTTAAAGCTCCCCTTTACAAGCTCGGCTGTCAGTATGGGAAAGGCTGTTGCAGTTCCACCGGAACAGACCGCAGCGGTGCTCGCAAGCCGCTGGCTTATCTCGTGAAGGGTCTTGCTCATGGGCGAATTGGGATCCTCAGTATTCTCTTCACCCTTGTTTTTTTTCTGGTACTTCTCCTGCTCCCTGAGAAACGCATCGTAGGCAAGTCCCATCTCGGTTATGCTGGGCTCCTCATCACCATTATAGATCATAGAGAGGAACTCGTACTCAGAGTAGACCGGAAATTCAGGCTGCCGTTCCCTCATGCGCGCAAGGTCGTTAAGCTCGGCAATCTGTTCAGGTGTGAGCATTGTATCATCAAGAAAACCGTAATTAAGCATAAGCTTTGCCGCCCTGGGCGTGGTTGACTCAATCTTTGATCGCACAAAAACCTGCTTATAAAGATCCCAGTACATCTGGGTAATGAACCTGCGCATCTTTCTTTCGTCGGACTCGGTGCCGAAGGGATTCTTGCTCATCTTGAAATCATTAAGCATTTTAAGAAGCCTGTTCTGGAACTCCTTCTCGACCATGGCAAACTCGAATATCTGAAAGATCGATTTCTGCAGCCCAGTACTTATAACTGAAGGCGCGCCCGCGAAGTCCCCCTCCGCCTCTGCCGGCTCATTTGCAGCAGCAACTGAGCGTTCACCCCTGCCTGCCAGCATATTCAGCAATTTGTTGTAGCCGTCGAACCTGCCGAAGCCCTTTCCGCTCACCTCAAGCGCCATCGCCTCAAGCCGCTGCATAAGCCTTGCGAGCCCGGACTGAAAGTCCGATGCCAGGCCGCCGCGCGATGACCAGTCCTTCAACCCATCCATGGCAGTAAAATATTCGGCCCAGCTGCCAGGACCGTCAAAAAAAGTTTTTATCTTCTGTTCAAATTTTTCCATTATTGCCGAGGTATTGTCGAGCATCCTGTCAAACCCGCGCGTAATGGCCGTAAAGAGTGAGAGTGCTATGTCGGAATCGGCTTTAAGCATTGTCGCGATTATCTGCGGATCAAGTTTCAGCACCCTCTTCGCGAGGTCGGCATATTCAGGGACAAGCGAATCCATTGCTATTTTTTCGGTGTAGGATTTTCTGAACTGGGCAGACCTGTCCTCAAGAAGAAAGTCCACTGTAATTATCGAGGGGATGGTTCCGCGGTTCATGTTGAACAGGGTGCGCAGGTCATCGCTTTTTTTTACGACGGGATCGGGGCCGCTCCCCTTTGCCAGGCTGCTGTGGGCAAGGGCCATGTTATCGTCAACCTGGCAGAGGCGTACGTACGCGCTCACTGTCTTTTTCATGTGGGCCTGGGCGTTCATAAAATTGTTAAAGAGCTGACGCAGCATGTTGATCGATGTGTTCATCTCACGGCCGGCAATTCCCCTGAATCCCCCCTGCGGGAGCGGGTACTCCACCACCTGCGAGGCTGTAACAGCCCTGGCTGACCTTGTGTATGGCGATGCAAGCAGGCCGGAAAAGCCCAGAAGCATCGACTTGCCCTTAAGACTGAAGACCCTTGCGGATTTGTCTATGATTATATTTTTGTCAAGCCCGGCAAATTCAGCCGGAGCCGAAAGGATCTCGATCTCGCCATCCTGCAGCATGTATATCCTGTCGGGATTGCCCCCCTGTATAAAAAGTATTTCACCCTGCTTTAAATTTCTGGTTTCAGGCATATTTTACTCCAGGCTAAAGGTATAGAGATGCGAAGTCAGGGCCTGAAATGCCGGCCCGTACGAAACAAGTCTTATTATACTATATCGGCCGGTCTATTACAATTAAAAAACTTTTTATTCGGGGTATGTTTATTACGACCGGCATGGCGGGTAAAAGGGATCAGCCATTTTTAAGCCTCTCCATGTACTCGTCCCATTCGGTTGGGAGCATATACTTCTTTTTGTTATTGCATTCCTTGCACGCGGGGACTATATTTATTTTTTCAGACACGCCCCCCCTTGCGAGCGGTATCTTGTGGTCCATGGTCAGTTCAGCGGGGTTGAATTTTCTGCCGCAGTAGTAGCATTCGCCGCTGGAGATTTTTTCGCGCCACCAGGCCGTACCGCGCAGTTCCCTGGCCTTTGCCTTTTCCCTTGAGACGTGCGAGTCCTTCTCTTCACCAGCGCAGACCAGGGCATTCTTGTCGCGCCGCATCTTTTTTCTGTCAGGTTTTCTGTCCCTGTACGACAATTCTATTCAAACCTTTCAGACGGGGCCAGCCTGTAGCCGTTTATAAAGGCTGCAGCATCCATGCGCTTCTTTGTTTCGGGCTGCAGTGAAACAAGTTCAATTATACCATTACCAGTACCGGCTATAAGCCTTTTTTTATGCAGCACCGCGATCTCTCCCGGAGCGGGCGCAGGCGCCTCCTCACTGAATATGCGGGTCTCCCATACCTTCAGGTGTTTACCGCGGAAGGTTGTCCATGCCACGGGTTTCGGGTTAAGGCCCCTGACCAGGTTGTGTATTGCAGGGGCGCTCGTGCTCCAGTCAATGTGCGCAGTCTCATTATCTATCTTGCCGCACCAGGTTGCCTGCGAGTGGTCCTGCTTGACAAGGTTTATGCTGCCGCCGGAGCAGAGAAGTTCAACAGCATCGGCAACCAGTCCGGCGCCGACGGGAAGCACAATTTCGTAGAGTTCTTTAGCGGTCATGTTGCCGTCGATTGCTATTTCGCCCGAAAGGACAATGTCGCCGGCGTCCAGTTCCTCGTTTATCATCTGTACAGTAACGCCCGTAACAGTTTCACCGTTTATAAGAGCCCACTCTACCGGCGCCGCGCCCCTGTACTTCGGCAGCAGTGATGGATGAAGGTTTATGGTGCCGCATGGCGGTATGTTGAATACCGACGCGGGTATAAGTCTGCCGTAGGCAACTACTACAAATATATCGGCGCCGAAACCCCTGAGAGTTTCGGCAAATGCAGGGTCTTTAAGCGATACGGGCTGCAGCACCGGCACCTCATGGCAGAGAGCTGCCTCTTTTGCCGCACAGTGCTGCAGTTTAAGGTCACGGCCGCAGCGTTTATCAGAGGGTGCCACAAGGAACACAACGTCGAACCTGCAGCAGAGCTTTTCGAGCACATAAGAGGCAATCCCCGGTGTTCCGAAAAATCCAACCTTCATGTCAGGCCGTCTTCACATTCATCTTTTTAATCTTTTTTAATTCAGGCTTCATCTCGTCACGGACAAATTTTTCTATGCGGTCAATAAAGAGAATGCCGTTAAGGTGGTCAATCTCGTGCTGGATTACCCGCGCCATTATTCCGCCAGCCTCTATCTCTATATTTTTTCCCTTGGAATTGACGGCGCGCAGCAGAATCTCCGAGGGCCGTATAACATCGGCATTAAGCCCGGGCAGCGAAAGGCATCCCTCTTCATAGGGTTCCGTGCTGTCCGACGATTCCAGTATGACCGGGTTAATAAGGGCGATTTTATGCCTGGGATCATCACCCGGATCAATCACAATAATTCTTTTGTTAAGGTCAACCTGCGGACCCGCAAGACCTATTCCCTTTTCTTTGTACATTACCCTGAACATTGAATCTATTGTCTCAAGCAGATCATCATTGATGTCCTGAACATCCTCTGCCACCTGCGACAGTATATCCTTTCCGTAATAGACAAGATCAAGTTTCATATTCTTCACCGTATCAGTTAAAATTTCTGTCATCGCGCAGGCCCTTCTCTGCAGCCATCAGGTCCTCCGGGGTGTCAACCTCGTACCAGCCGAAACCTGAAAGATCGCATATAGCCGGCGAATCCCCCCCTTTAGATGCCAGCACCTGGAGAATATTCTCCACAACCGCTTTTTCGCCAAACTGCTCTATTGTCCGGTCAATGGCTGCCCTGTAAAGGGACTCCATTGTTTTGTCCACATATGTCATTCCAATATAGCCGCAGTCAAACTGGTCCAGCTGCTTGCTGATCTTTTCAACTCTGGTTGTGCCGGGAACAAGCCTGACCTTCATGTCGTCAGCACCGAGTTTCCGGTCAAAGTCGCACATGGCGCGTATTCCGGAAAAACTCTGCTTCATTTTACCGAACATTACACGGGGGTAGATGTGGTCCACGTTTGTCATAAGGAATGATTCGCCGCTGAACTGTGCGAGCGCAGCGAGAAGCGTATAGATGTTCCCCTTAAGATATTCTTTGTTTTCGATAACCCTGACGTTTTTACAATCCCTGGTCATTATGTGATCCCTCAGGTCTTCGTAGCAGAACCCGCCCACTACAATAATCTCGTCAAAAAATCCGGGCTCAAAAAAATCAAGAAGATAGTCAATAAGACGCCTGCCCCTGACGGGCACCATCCCCTTGGTCCTTGCCTTTGTCAGTTCACCAAGCCTGCTTCCTGTTCCTGCTGCCAGTACAATTGCCTTCATAAGTATAATAGTTCCTTCATAGATTCAATAGTTACAATATCTTCGCGGATTTTACGGAAATCTTCGGGCCTGAATGTTCCGCAGATCCCTACAAAACCGATTCCGTAATCAAACGCCTTTTCGGCATCCTTGAGTGAATCCCCCACAAAAGTAAGGTCACCCTTTGACAGGCCGTATTTGTGACGCACAAAATCAAAGTGCTGCGGGCCCTTTTCAAATCCGGGCCGGAACCCCAGTACAATGTCGAATTCAAGTCCCCCCGTGGCCACGAACCTGTCGATCAGCTCCTGGAAATTATTCGATGCTATGCCCGCAATATGCCCCGCTGAACGTAGAGCATTAATCGCATCCTTAACCTCTCCGGTAAAGTGCGAGTTAAAGAATCCTTCGATCTTGGTCTCTTCAAAAATCCTGGCCTTCTCAGGGTTTGTCGGGTCACCGGGAAATATTATCTCAAGCTGTTTAAAGAAAGGATTGCCCGATGTTTCAAGATATCGCTGCCTGGCGTATTCAAATGATATCTCCGGGTGATACCGGTGCATAACTTTACCCGCGATATCTGCAAACCCGGGCATTGTGTCCACCAGTGTGCCGTCAAAATCAAAAAGATAGGCTTTTGTTTTTGCCATAATTACTTTCCGTAAAGAGTATCAGTTCATTAAAAAAAACCGCCATTACCACAGGCCGCCAGAGGCAAAGCCGGGAGAATTAAACTGTATGATCTATTTTAAAGAGGTAATTTTTCGCGTCAAGAAGAAACTACCCTGCCCGGAAGTCAACAGGCTCGCATGGCCATTTTTAAAAAAATTACTTGTATTGCCCGGCAGCTCAATATACTATCACTTTATAATAAATAAATTACTCCAGGAGCCACGGATGCTGCGTAAAATAACCCTGTCGATGCTGTTCATTGCTTTCTTTTCTGTTTCAATCTCCGCACTTGAGGTTGATGTGGATGAAATCTACAACGCTAAAAAAATTGATTTCGTCAACTACGAGGGGACGGGGGGAAAATCTGAGACTGTTGACCAGATACAGTCCATCGGATACCAGCTGGCATACCTGGCATCAAAGGGCGGATACAACGAACGTTTCCGTTACCACATGAAATACTCGGTTGTACGCGTTGACGGTGCAGGCGGCAAAGAAAAGTATTCCGCAGATATAATTTTTATCGATAAAGACGCGCGCGTTGATCACATTAAGAACGTGCGCCGCATAATAGCCTCTTACCTTGAACAGCTTTACGGCTACACACCCGCCCAGGCGCGCGCGCTGGCAGTTTATGTTACCTACTACAACGCGCTTCACAGGAGTGACATGGAATACTTCAGGTCCAGGTACAGGGAGAAGGTTATGAACTACATAACCGAAAAGAACGCGGGAATAGCTGTCAGGTATGACCAGTGGCCGGGTAAAACAGCGCTCCTGGTTCCGCTGACAGTTGAATCGAAGAGAGGAAAGATCGGCACAATTGACCCATTTGAAATTTCCGATGATAAAGTAAAAAAAGAGGTCAAAAAGGAACAGGGCACAACCGGTGACCGTGGCGAACTTGTCAGGATCAAAGAAAAAGAGATTGCGAAACGTAAAGATGAGCTTAACAGGGATAAAAAGATAACTGAAGAAAAAAAGACTGAAGTTGAAAAACGACGCACTGATCTTGAAAATAAAAAGGAGGAGGTGCGCAGGGAGAAAGAGGAGATAAAGAAGATCACTGACCCCGAAGAAAGAAAGAAGAAAGAGGACGAGGTCAAAAAGAAAGAAATCACCAACAGGGTTACCGAAGAGAGGGTAAGGAAGGAGGAGGAAGAGGTCCGGAAAAAGGAATCCGAAGTAAGCAAAACCGAAGAGGATCTGCAGAAAAAGGAGGAGGAAACAAAGAAGGACAAAGAGGAGCTGTCCGGCACCCCTGATAATAAAACAGGCGAAACGGTTCAAGATAAAACCACAACAGCAGAAATAATCAAAAAAGAGGAAGAGCTTCAGAAGAAAGAGCAGGAACTGGATAAACGTGAAGACAGGCTCCGTGACAAACAGGCAGACGAAAACGTTTACGGGCTTAAAATATACTACCTTGAAATAAAGGAATACCTCGAGGGGGGACACTACAACAACACGCTTTACATGATCAATGCCGCGACAAAAAAAATTGACTTCAAATCACCGGTAACAAACATCTGCGGCAGAAGATATGATATATTTTCAGGCGGAATAGTTGTAATCACTCATCAGGGCAGTCACGTATCTGGCCACAGGCTGACGCTTATTGACAGGGAAAAACTGACTCTGGTAAAGACAGGCACTGACAATATATTCTGGAGAAGCTTTTTAGAGATAAAGGACGGGTTTATCTATGTAATAGTAAAAGATGGTGAAGATTATTACCTGGGCAAATTTGATACCGACCTGAAGCTTGTTGCAAAATCAAAGGACAGGGTACACCAGAACTCGTTCATCACTTTTTATGAAGACAGCATATTTATTAATAGAGAGGACATGACAATAATTGTCCTTAAAAAAGGTGACCTGTCGCTGGACGGGGTAATTAAGCCCTGATCAGTTAAGCTTTATTATAATTTCAACCCTGCGGTTTTTACGTCTACCCTCGGTGGTACTGTTATCGGCCAGGGGCACATCCTGGCCGAGCCCCCTGTATGAAATCTTATCGTGCCCGACCCGCCCCTTCAGGAACTCCGAAACAGTCCTTGCCCTCTTTTCGGAGAGCGTATAATTATAATCCTTTCTGCCCACGTTGTCGGTGTGGCCCTCTACTATTATCTCCCTGTCGGGGTATTTCTCTTTTATTATGCCCGATATTTTCGCAAGCTTCTCGGCGGTGTCCGGCCTGAGCGTGTACCTGTCAAAATCGAAAAGTACATCGTCCATCCTTACAACGATCCCGCGCTCGTCGCTGTCCACCTGTGTCCCTTCGGGAAGTTTTGTCTTCAGTTCATCCCTGTCCCTGTTTTTATCTTCGGCGGTATAGTTCACGTACGATTTACTCGTTGTCTTTATGTCCATGGAGAACTCAACCAGTGTCTGCCCGCCGTCCTGCCCGGCAAAAAGGAAAGCGACGTAGTAAAGGTCACGCATGTCACCCGGTTTGTTATGCGTCAGATCCCAGTAGAGGACGCCGTCGTTACGGCCTGCTATGCTCACGGGAAAATCGGGAGGATTTTTACTTTTTGAAAGATCAAGGTCGATTACGTAAGTGTATTTGATAACGGCAATTTCGTTCCCGTCCTGCCGTATAGTCTTCACGTAGGTATATTCCACGGGGAACGTAAGTTTAAAAGGCTTCGAAAAATCCTGGACCACAAGTTCTCCGTCTGCTGTCCATTTATCATTCTCTTTTATTTCTCTTCCGGGGAACTCGGGTATGTGACGCAGGTTGGGCATGTAATCAGTGCGCTTAACAATAAAGTGACCGGTGGGAACTATGTTAAAATCAACCGCGAACCTCTCCCGCTGCCTGAAAACGCTCTCTCCCGAATCGCGCATAAAAACCGTGAACACACCGTCCACCCTGCAGCTTTCAGCAGACTGCTCAACGCAGGTGAGATCTATTATATTCCTCTCCTCATAAACTTTCTGCACCTTTCTGTTTACCGCGTACTTTACAACCGCGGTCTTGACCATTTCTATGCGTTCGCTTTTGTCAATTTCCCACGAGAGCCTTACAGCGGAAAGCGGTAGAGAGAAAGTCATAAGCAGTAAAGTCAGGGGAATCAGTTTCTTCATCGGCAGTCTCCGGGCGGAATATATCCTTTCAGGAATATCGGAATATAGTCCTGCTTTAATTAGCATTATTTATGAGCAATTTTTTCTTGAATTGTTTTTAAAACAAACTGCCCCGCATTCAACGGCTGTGGAATTAAATCATTTTATCCTGCTGACCGTCCGGGAGCTTTACTCTGCTTATTTATCAGGATTTTTATTTTTCAGAAACTGCTCTACAAGAAAATAGAGAATGACGCCGCATGCAACAGACACATTAAGGGACTGCTTTATTCCGTACATCGGGATTTCAACAGCAACGTCGCACATTGAGACAGCCTGGTCGCTAAGCCCCTCGACCTCGTTCCCCAGCATTACACATAGCGGAAATGTATAATGCGCTTCAGTGTATTTTACACTTGAATCGGTATGCTCAAGCGCAACAAGCTGCACACCCCGCTCTTTAAGTCCCGTAAGCACTTCCACACTATGCTCCGAATGCTCCCATGGCACACTCTGCACGCTTCCAAGCGCAGTCTTGTCAATCTCCTTGCGCGGAGGATAACCGGTATAACCGCAGAGCCAGAGTTGTTCAGCCATAACACCGTCAGCTGTTCTGAAAATGGAACCCACGTTGTACAGGCTTCTTATGTTCTCGGCAAAAATGCTCACGGGAAAACGCTCCATTCCCGCAAGCTCCCCGGGCATTGGCCTTGCAGCCTTTATCTCTTCGTGGACAAGTTTTCTCGGCATAACATCCCTCCAGGATCAGTTTAGTTTAAAAAATCAGGGTTAATTCCTTAACCATTTTTCAGTATAGAATACTTTATTATCACCCACGTCCAAAAGCAGCCGTGGAGTGGAACATTTAATTATGAAAAAGTTAAGGAATTTACTATGATTAAAATATAATTTGAAACCGGTATTTGCCCGGCACAAATGGTAAAAAATCAATTGACTTAAACGGTAATAAAAACATATCACCTTTATCCCGTTATAATAACGGGACCCAAAGCTTCAAAATTGCCGCGGTCATAATATATGGCTGTATTGAACTGTAAATGACAAAAAATAGTAACACCGCACAACATGCGGGATTACACGGAAATTTTTACCAGGTGACTGAATAATGCTTAAAATACTCAGAGAACGGCTTAACGGAGAATATATAACAGAACCCAGGCATGACATAGTAATCTATGACATACTGGTACGGGACGAATTCATTCCGGTCACACTGGCAATGGCACTTACTGTTATCTGTTCATTAATAACAATAAGAGCCCTGAACGGCATAAATCCTTTTTCATTAGTCAATGCTGCATACACAACCTCTTTCATAATGCTGCTTCTTCTTTACAGAATATTCCCCAAACAGAAATTCTTCAGATCGGTAATATTCGTCGCCATGATTATTTCAATGATTCACGGCATAACCGGCACCGAACCTGGATTCGGCGAATTTATGGTTGTTCTAATATTCCCTGTTATAACCTATAACCTGGCAGGTAAAACAACAGGCACCGTATGGAATATCATTTTTGCCACATGCTTTATTACAATAATTTCCCTCTCGGCTGTCAGGCAGATCCATTCCTCCTACCCGGCCATAAGTCTTGTAATGGCCTTTCTGCTTTTTCTTTGCCTCACAATTTTTTCGTACTATGCTGAAATCAGGCATTCCAGTATCGAAAGGCTGCTGCTTAAGCAGTTGTATTATGACAGTACAAGCGGACTTCCTAACAGAAAAATGCTCATGGAGGATATGCAGCTCAGAATCTATCCAGTAATTTTTATTCTGAGGATCGACAACTTTCATGACATACACACGTTTTTCGGATACTCACTCGGTGACAACCTGATGAAATTTATCGGCAGAAGGATACAGCTCTTTGAAAATACCCATGCGATTAAAGCATACAATCTTTCAGGTGGTGAATTCGCGCTGCTTCTTGACCTTGACAATTCAGATCCACAGCTTAACGAACGCTTAAGGATAACTGCACGGGAAATACTGCAACACATAAACGGTGAGGAGTTTGTTCACGAAAACAACCGCATACCGCTCAGCGCCTGTATAGGGATCGCTCCATACACCGATGAAACAGAACACCTTATATCCAGGGCAGACATGGCACTGCACCACGCAATAAACATGAAACTCCCCTTTCACATTTACACCGACCATGATAACGACAGGATTACATACATACAGAATATAAACACACTGGCCGAGCTTAACAGCGCCATAAATTATGACAGAATAGTTCCATATTTTCAGCCCATACTTAATAACAACACCGGTATTATCGAAAAGCACGAAGCGCTCTTAAGAATTATGAACGCAGAGGGCATACCTCATCTGCCCGGCAGGTTTCTGAGCGCCGCAAGAAAGACCAGGGTATACCATGAAATAACCAGGATTATAATCAGAAAAGTTTTTGCGTTTATGCAGAATGACCCGCGCAGTTTTTCCATAAATATAACTGCTTCAGATATCCATGCCCCTGACTTTACCATGTTTCTTGAAAAAATGATGGATCTGCACCCTGACAACCGGGGCAGAGTCATACTTGAGATTGTTGAATCTGAAGGTTTTGACAACTACCAGGTGGTAGGCGACTTTATAAAGTCAGCACGTGATATGGGTTACAGTTTTGCCATAGATGATTTCGGTTCAGGATTCTCGAACTTTTCACACCTAAGCAGACTGAACATAGACTACATTAAATTTGACGGCGCGCTTATAAGCAGCATTGACACCGATAAAACAAAAATGGTCATTGTCAGAAATATTGCCGGGCTCTGCAGGGAACTGGGCATACAGACAGTCGCCGAATATGTGGAGAGTGAAGATATATTCAACCGGGTAAGAGAATTCGGAATAGATTATTCGCAGGGATTCTACATCGGCCTGCCGGGCCCGGGCACACACGGCGGAGCGGCCAGGCAATGAGCCGTCGATTGCCATTGCTGCTTATAATACCTCACGGTGGACGCGAAATCCCCGATGAACTTTCGGGTTATGAAAACGTTAGCGCGGCAGATATATTTTTTGAATCGGACGCTGGTGCTGAAATTATTTTCAATACTGAAACAGCAATGGAGCGGCCCGTAAGCACCTCCGTGTCAAAACTCTTTGTCGACCCGGACAGGGAATTCTCGCAGCTGCACCCCGTGACAACGGACGGTGTAATAAAAATGAGAACCTCAATGAACAGGGAGGTTTTCAGAAAGAACTGCTACCCTGATGAGATTGCCATTTCTAATATACTGGACAGGTACTACTTTCCGTTCCATGAATCGGTGCGCGAAGCCGTTAACCGCAGAAAAATTAAAATGCTCATTGAATGCCACACCCATGCAGCCGTGGGACCACCCAATTCAACCGACGCCGGGATGCCCCGCCCTCTGGTGATTACTTCATACGCAACGCATCAAGGTTCAGATGCCGGCGGAATATCCGGCGCAGATGCAGCCAGGGACCTGGCAGCCATAACCGGAAGACTGATGATGAAAGAGGGGGACACCGTTGCGGAAAAATTCAGGGCTGAAGCTGCTGAAACCGGAGGATGCATAATGAAGCTTTACGGCAAGTCGATTCCGGTAATACGGCTTTCAGTTTCGCGGGCGCTTTTTCTTAACGACCGCGATTTCAACCTCGGGGAGCTTACCATAGACAGGGCCAGACTTTTAAGGCTGGGCAGTATTATCAGTTCAGGCCTGGAAAAATTCTACTCAAAGTTCAGGCAGGGATAAAGGGAACTTGCAAGGTTAAAGAAAACTCACAGAGTCCATGGTTCTGGCAAGTTTCATAAAGGCTTCCCGTACTTCAGGATCATAAAGCATGCGCTGGTACGAGTGGTCACCGGATATCTCAAGGTTCCAGCGCTCCTCGAACTCGGACCACTTTGCATGAAACCTGATCCAGTCATCCTTAAGAGACTCGGGAGGCGCCGATTCCCATCCAGCGCTTTCGGGATATTTTTCTTTAAGCGATCTGCCGGTTTTATCAAGCTCTAAAAGTCTCACGCTGAACCATTCTGCTGATGCTGCAATATCTTCCGCACTTGATGCGGAACCTATCCGTGAAAGGAACTCATCCTGCGCATTGATTATATCATTAATATACTGCTCGTAATCAGGATACTTTTTGCTGCATCCCGCAGCAATCAGCATCAGCAGAAACACAGCAGCAGCGAACTTCAGGTATTTCATGTCAGCATCCCCGTTAATACAATTCTATTTATTTTATCAGCCTCTTTACTGCCGCGCGGGCATAGAGGAGAGTACGGACAGTCTGCAGCATGCAGAATGATCAACGCATAGCCATTGTAAAAAATCCCACCCGGGTTTTCCAGCAAAATTCAATCATAGCTTTTAAAATAAAAAAAGATTTTACCGCAAATCACACGGGAACAATACCTTTACTACCTGCAGGAAAGCTCGGTGAGATAATCATACGCAGACATCGCAGCGGTTGCTCCGTCAGCGCAGGCCATAACTATCTGCCGTTTGGAACCGCTGCGAATATCCCCCGCTGCAAATAAGCCTTCAACCTTTGTGCGCATGTTAATATCCACCTCGACCTCTTTGCTGCCGTTAAGCAGTTCAGCATCAAGGAATGCGGTATTGGGATCATATCCTATAAAGACGAAAACACCGTCAGTGTTTATAATCTCTTTTTTGCCGGTCACAAGGTTTTTAACCGAAACGGAACGGACCGCTTCGTTTCCGTTGACCGATTCTACCACGCTGTTATATACCGGAACTATTTTGTCGCTCAAAAGAACCCTCTTTTGCAGTATATCCGCGCCCCTGAAGTTTTCGCGCCTGTGAACAAGGTAAACCCTTGACGAGAACCGCGTTAGAAAATGAGCCTCTTCGAGCGCCACGTCACCTCCGCCAATAACCACCGTGATCCGGTCTTTATAGAATGCACCGTCACATGTTGCGCAGTATGACACTCCACGTCCCATGAATTCCTTTTCACCGGGTACCCCCAGTTTCCTGTGACTAGCGCCTGCTGCGACAATGACACTTCTCGATTCTATAACAGCCCCGTCCATCTTAACCGAGAAGATATCTCCGCTTTTATCAACAGAGATGATGTCGCCGTTAATGATCTCAGTTCCAAGCCTGCGGGCCTGCTCCTCCATGCGCGACATCAGCTCCCATCCCTCAACGGGTTCGGCAAATCCGGGATAGTTCTCTATTTCGTAAGAGTTGACAACCTGTCCCCCTGGCGAAAATTTTTCAGCCAGCACCAGGCTAAGCCCTGCCCTTATTCCGTAAATAGCCGCAGTAAGACCTGCAGGTCCTCCGCCCACGATGATAAGATCTTTTACATTTTCCATATAATTATTCCTGAGTTATAAAAAATTAAAACAACAGCATGATCCGTGGCATATACTTAATTTTCAGTCACAAGTACAACCGAGTCCTCAACGCCATCCGTATCCCTGAGCCTTACCTTTACAAGATCTTCGGCAGTGGTCAGCACTTTATGCCCGCAGTAGTCCGCCTGAATGGGGAGCTCCCTGCCCCCCCTGTCTACCAGTACAAAAAATCTTATCATATTAGGTCTGCCAAAGGCCATAAGGGTTTCAATTGCGGCCTTGGTGGTCCTTCCCGTAAACAGCACATCATCTACAAGAAGTATTGTTTTGTTATTGATATTGAATTCAATAAGGGTCTCTTTAAGCACCGGGAGTTTACCCCTGGTTGTAATATCATCCCTGTAGAATGTAATGTCAAGCGTCCCGTTCTTTACAGGCTTTCCGATTAATTTTTCGATCTTCTCTTTTATTCTCGCGGCAAGTTCAACACCACGCGTCTGTATTCCCACAATGGCAAAACTTTCCATATCGGGAAAATCACGCACTACCTGGCCGGCGGTGTCACTGATAATTCTTTCAATATCGGATGAACTGAGAATTGTTTTTTCAATAGCCATCATTCCACCTCTTTGTAGTATTCCTGAACAGGCTTGACCGAAAGTTCCCCCGTATGCTTTATATGAAGAAGGCCGTTTATCGCAGCCTTTGCGCCCGCGACCGTAGTCGTCGAGGGTATGTGGTAGCGTACTGCGGCCTGTCTTATCAGGTAAGCATCATCGCGCGTTACCTTGCCCAGGGGTGTATTTATTACAAACTGTACATCTCCGTTCTTGATTCTGTCAACAACATTAGGCCTCCCTTCGTTCACCTTGAAGACATGCTCACACTTTATGCCGTTATCATTAAAGAACCTGGACGTTCCCTTTGTGGCGATTATATTAAATCCATGCACGCTCAGACTCCTCACATCCTCCAGCATCTGCGCCTTGTGGTTGTCGTTAAGGCTGAAGAATACGGTACCCCCCATAGGAAGTTTATCCCCCGCTGCAAGTGCAGCCTTGAAGTAGGATTCACCAAAATTATATGATATGCCCATAACCTCGCCGGTGGATTTCATTTCGGGCGAAAGAATAGTGTCAACCCCGGGGAACTTGTCGAAAGGAAGTACCGCCTCCTTGACACTGACGAACGGGAACCTCTTCATGTCAGTAAGCCCGAAATCCCTGAGCTTTCTGCCCAGCATTACCTTGAGTGCGATCTTCGCGAGAGAAACACCAGTTGTTTTTGAAACAAATGGCACAGTCCTTGACGCACGCGGATTAACCTCAAGTATAAAAAGCTCGCCTCCCTGTATTGCATACTGAATGTTCAGCAGGCCTATGACCTTCAGTTCATGCGCAAGAGCCTTTGTCTGTTCAATAATCCGATCCTGTAGATGTTGCGGAATTGTCATGGGCGGAATAATACAGGCTGAATCGCCGGAGTGTATGCCGGCCTCCTCAACGTGTTCCATTATCGCGCCGATGTAAACATCATCCCCGTCACATATAGCATCAACGTCAACCTCGACAGCGTCTTCAAGGAATCTGTCCACAAGTATGGGATGCTCCGGCGAGAGTTCGACCGCGGTATTGATATAGTTCTGCAGACTCGCCTCGTTGTATATTATGGCCATGGCCCTTCCACCCAGCACGTAGGATGGGCGCACAAGCACGGGATAACCTATAGCGGTCGCGATTTTAACTGCGTCCTCCTGGTTAAAAGCAATGCCGTTCTCGGGCTGTTTAAGTTTCAGCTTTTCGACCACCTTCGAGAACCGTTCCCTGTCCTCTGCCCTGTCTATTGCATCCGGCGAGGTTCCTATTATTCTGACGCCATTCTCCTCAAGCGCCCTGGCAAGACGAAGAGGTGTCTGACCTCCGAACTGGACAATAACACCGTCCGGTTTTTCAAGCTCATATATATGAAGTATATCCTCCAGAGTAAGCGGCTCAAAATAAAGCCTGTCAGAAGTATCATAATCGGTAGAAACAGTTTCAGGATTCGAATTGACCATAATCGACCCGACATTCTCCTCGCGCAGCGCGAATGACGCGTGGCAGCAGCAGTAATCGAACTCTATCCCCTGACCTATCCTGTTGGGGCCTCCACCAAGTATCATCACCTTTTTGCAGTCTGTTGGGACAGATTCGTTACCAGGATCATAAGAGGAATAGTAATAAGGTGTGTAAGCCTCGAACTCTCCCCCGCATGTATCAACGACCCTGAATCCCGGTACCAGGCCGTGCTCCTTTCTGAACTGGCGGACCTCGCGTTCTGCCATCCTGAGCGTCATGGAATACTTCTTCTGGTAGAGTGGGCCCTTTGAATAAAGTTCGGCAAGATTTTTTCTGTTCATCATGAATCCCAGCTGCCTGTCAGAAAAACCAAGCGCCTTCATTCGCCTTACTGCTGTTATGTCAAGACCGGATTTTCTGTACTCCGATTCAAAAACATCCTCTGCGTCAACCAGTTCTTTCAACTGGTTCAGGAACCACGGGTCTATGCCGGTAAATCCGGCTATCCATTCAACGCTTGCCCCGCGTTTCATGGCAGAGTGGATGTAGAACACGCGCTCGGCCCCCGGACGGGTAAATTCCTTTTCGAACGCGGCTCTCCTTTCATCTTCAGGAAGTGAGTCCAGGTAGCGTTCAAGCTTAAGGTTGCCGTCCGAACCGAATCCGAACCTGTCTATCTCAAGTGAACGCAGTGCTTTTTGAAATGACTCCTTGAATGTGCGCCCGATTGACATGGCCTCACCCACAGACTTCATCTGCGTGCCCAGCCTTGAATCGGCGCCCTCGAACTTTTCGAATGCCCACCTGGGCGTCTTGACTACCACGTAATCAATAGTCGGTTCAAATGATGCGGGTGTTTCGCGGGTAATGTCGTTCGAAATTTCGTCAAGCGTAAGGCCCACTGCCAGCTTGGCCGCGATCTTTGCGATCGGAAAACCGGTCGCCTTTGATGCCAGCGCCGAACTGCGGCTTACGCGCGGGTTCATTTCAATTATAATGACTCTGCCGTCAACGGGATTTATCGCGAACTGGATATTGGAACCGCCCGTATCCACACCGATCTCCCTGATTATTTTAATCCCGATGTCACGCAGGTTCTGGTACTCCGCGTCAGTCAGCGTCTGCTGAGGCGCCACGGTAATTGAATCTCCGGTGTGAACACCCATGGGATCAAAGTTTTCAATAGAACATATTATAACAACATTATCCCTGGTGTCACGCATCACCTCGAGCTCAAACTCCTTCCAGCCTATGACCGACTCCTCAAGGAGCACCTGGTTTATGGGGGACTCGTCAAGTCCCTTCTTGACAAGGTCGACAAAGTCCTCCCTGTTATAAACAATGTTCCCGCCCGCTCCGCCAAGTGTAAACGCCGGCCTTATTATTATGGGCAGTTTTATCCTGCTGCATATCTCTAGCGCTTCGTCTACTGACGATGCAAGTCCCGATTCGGGAACATCGAGCCCTATGCTCAGCATGGCCTTTTTGAACAGGTCTCTGTCCTCTGCCTTTCTGATGGAATCGATATTGGCGCCTATAAGTTCAACACCATACTTTTCAAGCACACCAAGTTCGCCCAGCTTCATGGTCAGGTTAAGAGCTGTCTGTCCTCCAACGGTCGGCAGTATCGCATCGGGCCGCTCCTTTTCAATTATTGCGCTCAGTACGTCAGGTGAGAGCGGCTCTATGTAGGTCCTGTCAGCAAGTTCCGGATCGGTCATGATCGTGGCCGGATTGGAGTTGACCAGCACAACCTCGTACCCCTCCTCTTTAAGCGACTTGCACGCCTGCGAACCTGAATAATCGAATTCACACGCCTGCCCTATAACTATGGGGCCTGAACCAATAATCATTATTTTTTTCAGATCTTCTCTTTTCGGCACCTTGAACCTGTCCTTGAAATATCTTCAGTATTTTAATCAGAATGGAAATCTGTTTTAAGTACACCGCTTATTAAAACAACCCGGTAATTTAACAGGCGGGAAATCGAGCCGTAAAAAACCGGCTCCTGATTACGCATTCAAACTTCCATGAAATCATTTATAAACAGGGCTTTTGTCAATAAAAATAGGCTAAAAGAGGTTACACGCAGGTTAAAAAAACGTCAGGGCAGCCCTGATAAAACTTGTTACAGGAGCCTGTTCACGCGAATCCTCGATTGTATCCCTGACCTGTTTGAGTGTTTTATCCGCGCCGGCATGCACCGTGTCTTCGTTAACAAGCCTGGCAATGGTGCCGTCACCTTTGTTTATCTTTTCTGCGAACTGGCTTATATTAAGAATGGTACTTGCCAGCTCGTCACGGTTCTCCTGTATAACCTCTGCAAGCAGCGAGAAGGGATCACCAAGAGAAGCGCCACTCAGATCGGTCCTTGTTTCGATCTCGCTGAAATAAATTCCATCGACCTCCGGCCTGCCGGGATTTATTGATATTATCCTTCCGCCCAGGGCTGTGGTGTTCTTCATTACAATCGAATAGTTTTCATATATCCTGAAGTTGACATGCATCTTCAGTACAACCCTGACCCTGCTGTCTTCAAGAAGTCTTATGGAAGTGACCACTCCCCCCTCAACACCGTTAACCTGCGCATGATCACCCTCGGCCAGGCCCTGCACCTCGTCAAATATTACACTCATTGTGTAGTAGGTACGCGTATCAAAGAATTCACCCTTGATTACCGTAAAATATACCAGTACTCCCATCGCGAAAAAGAAAACCACTCCTACGATGAATTCATTAAACCTTGTCATCACTATCCCTGTGTGTTTTATTCACATTATCCCGGCTTTGCCCCGTATAAATACATACCCGGTAATTTCTGCATATCCTTTTTTATGACCCGATACTATTTTAATACCACCGTAGACGGGCAGGCAGCATTATCGGATCGATTATAAGAGACTCTGCCTGAAATCAATCCTGTTTTAATATAACAATTTATTCAATAATTAATCAATGTTAATTCCTTAAACATTTTGCAGAGTAAATGGTCTTGCCCTCTTGCCGTTTCCGGCGTGGCAAGAATTAAATCACAATATTACACTAACAGTAATTATTCCTAAAAATATTTATTAGTGCAGTAGAGTAGTTTTAATTTCCCTCCGCCGCCTTCGGCGGCGGAGGGAATAGAGCTTTTTATTTTACAAAACAGTTAAGAAATTAACTCTGACAATAAAAGTATTTTTAAGAATAATTACCAATCCGGAATATTAAACAGCAGGATCAACCTACACGTCTATGGGACCGCCAAGTGAACCTTCAATAAACTGCCGTACAATGGGACTGCTGCTCCCACGTATCTGTTCAGGAGTTCCGCATTCTATAATGCTTCCGTTGTACAGCATTGCGATGCGGTCAGCAATATTATACGCGCTTACCATGTCATGAGTGACGACAACACTGGTTACACCCAGTTCAGACTTCATCCTGGTTATCATGTCGTTTATCCTTGCGGACATTACCGGGTCCAGGCCCGAAGTGGGCTCATCGTAAAGGATTATCGACGGGTTGCGTACAATGGCACGCGCCAGTCCCGCTCTTTTTTTCATGCCGCCGCTTATGTCAGCGGGCATTTTATCCGCAGAATCCAGCAGCTGCAACAGTTCAAGCTTTTCGTCAACTATCCGGTTAATCTCGCTGATGCTCCCCAGTTTGTGTTCAACCAGTGGAAGCGCAACATTCTCCCTGACATTAAGCCAGTTTATAAGTGCCCCGGACTGGAACAGAAAGCCCATCCTTTCACGCAGCCTCGCCTTTTTACCCGTACCCGCGCCGTTCATCCTCTCGCTGTCAATGAATACATCGCCATGGTCAGGGTCAAAGAAACCTGCTATGTGACGCAGTATGGTGGTCTTGCCCACACCTGACTGACCTATTATTACAAATGTTTCACCCTTTTCAATTCTTATAGAGACCGAATCGAGTATTTTTTTATCATTGAAGGATTTATGAACATTAACAAGCTCAATCATAAAAATCCCCCGTAAAACAGCGACGTTATAAAATAACCCGAAACAAGAATCATCAGGAGCGACGAAACAACGGACACACGCGTCGCATGCCCCACACCGAGCGCTCCATTACCCGCCTTGAGACCGTTAGCGCAGCTTATGGATGATATTATCACCGCAAAAACCAGGCTCTTGAGCATGCACACATACATGTCCTTGAACCAGATAGATTCAACGATACGCCTGAAGTATGACTCCATGGACATCCCGAGCTGGAAATAACAGATTACTGCTGCGCCTAACACGCCGAGTATGACAGTGTATATAGTAAGCGCCGGCATCATTAGCATCATCGCGGCCATACGCGGCATCACAAGATACCTGACCGGGTTAATAGACATCATCTCAAGCGCATCTATCTCCTCCGAGACCTTCATGGTTCCCACTTCGGCAGCCATGGCAGCGCCCGAAAAAGCTGTCAGTATTATCCCCGTAAGAAGGGCTCCCAGCTCCTTGTTCATCACGTTTATGATCATTGTGGGAACAAAATCACTTTGCCCGTATGTCTTCAGCTGGAGCCCTATCTGAAGCGAAAAGATCATGCCGCCGAGCAGTGCCACTATGCCGCACACCACCATGCTCTTAACGCCAGAGACGTACATCTGCTTGATAATCTCCCTGCGCTTGAAAAATGCATGCCGCATCTGAATGATCGCATTAAAAATAAGAATAAGAGTGAACCCCGTAAAATTCACCTGGTATAAAAGCCTTGAACCCAGCGCAGACACGCTGTTCATAAAACTTCTACGATATGATATCCTGAAATTACCGGGCATATCAGAACCTCGCGCTCGCATAAATATTACGGTCCATACTGCCACTGCGGAAATTCCCGTGCCCGGTATTAAAATACAGGTCCGCATAAATATCTTTCACGTTATCGTCGGCTTCCCCTACACCTTCAGCAGCCTGAATACCAGTGCCCTTACCTATCCTGAACGGTATCCACAGTATGCGCATATAAGTGGCATCAGCTTCACTCTCGTAGCCGAATGCCCGCGCCAGCATGCAGAACTCGGTTACGGCGCCCCCCCTGCTGGTGTAGTCAAGCAGCAGGGGAATCTTTATCTTGATAAAATCATCGTTCCATACCTGGTAGTATGTCCTCATAAGTATGCCCATATATTTAACTCCATCAGGTTTTACCCTGTACTCAAAGAGGCTCCAGAATGGCTGGTACATCCTCTCGTAACCCGCTGTATCCCTGAAGGGAAGAAGGGAGAGCACATTCAGCGAATAAAAACCGGAATCACTCCACTCAACCTGCATAAGCGGCCATATCTTGAAATAACGCCACGAGTTTCCGTAGAATTCATGTCTGTATTGATAATCGCGTTTAAAATACCAGAACAGAAAGAAAGAAACATTATAGGCGGCAGTCACATCGGCACTGCGGTCTGTTATTCTGAAATAGAGCGGCGTTACGAAAAAGCTTTCATAGTTTTCGGCAGTATAACGGCCGTAAAACGGGAAGAATATCCTTTTCTTTATTTTGGGATTGTCACAGTCCCGTATCTGCACAAGCGGCCACGGCAGGTTGTACTCCCTGTCGTTGCTTACGCTGTCGTAACCCCACGAAAAAAAAGGCCAGAGCAGGGTGTGCGACGAGACCCTCCCCTCCCGGCTCCACTTTCTGCCGTAAAACGGAAAGAAAAAGAATGTGTACCTGGTGTCATCCCGCAGAAAGATCTCTCTGTAATTGATAAGCATAAAATATGAATATGTGTCGTACCATCCCTCCTTGCTCTTGTGCGAGTAGAAAGGAAGAATCCTGAAGGTTTTTCTTTTACCCGATTCATCGCCCCCCCATGCCACAAGGGGCCAGAACAGCGCAGTGCCCCTGTACTCGCCGTCTTCAAATCCGGTGTAAACCGGTACCAGCGAAGCGATCCCCAGCAGCAGGGTATGCATTGTAAATATGCCCGAAGGCGGATAGACAAAAAAAAGCAGGAACCCGGGGAACACCCATGGAGATATCCTGTCATAGGCAAACTTGCCCCTCATTGTTCCCCCCACGGGAAAAACAAGAAGGTAGTCGTCTGAATCAGCAGTACCCTCGCCATGCATAAAAAGCGGGAAAAGCCCGTTGTCATAATCGTCATTTCCGTCGGGATGCCTGTAATCAACAGAGCTGTAAAGGCCCAGAAACGCGGTTACCCTGTCATATCTTTCAGTGCGGTACCGCGTAAAGATGAATGGCATAAGGGAGGCATCGAATTCAAGTTCAGGTGAGACAGTATTCATGTAGAACGGCCGCCATACAACGCTGTACATTCCGGAACCGGTTGTTTTTTCATAGAAGAACCAGGCCCAGTCCGTGTCATCGGGAGAGGGCCTGCTTTCAAAAGCATAAGCGGCCGGGGTCAGTGCATATACAACAAGCAGTATGCCTGCCGCTCTGATTATCAGTGTTCTCATAAGATGGCAAGCTCCATTGGCCGCCTGTCACGAACCGGTCAGAGAAAGATCCCTGATTCTCTCAATTACGCCGTACAGCTTAAGCCTGTCATCGCTTGAGACATTCCCGAAACTGACGCCCGACAGGTACAGCTGCCCCGGTTCCAGATCCCTGAAAAAACCCCAGACCTTCTGTACGCCCGCGACGATCCTAAGGCTGTCAATAACAATAACCATGGAATAATCCCTTAAGCGGTCAAGATCCCTCAGTCCATCACCTTCACCGGTAATTTCAAACGCGAGCCCCCCTGCCGAAAGATCGATAATGTTGCCCCGCATCTTTACACCGGTATCAATTTCAACATATACCCTGTCGGGATTGAGTATACTGGCTGAATACCTGAGCTCTTTTCTGCTGCCGTTGTTCATTTCTTTAACCGTTATTGAATATACCCCTGATAATCTTAAAAATCAACTACTATTTTACTTGCCGCGCCCATACCTGGCCACAGGATGATAATATCACCCCTTAAAAACATTATCTGGGCCTGAACTGCCGGCTTTATTAAAAATAATATAACAGGCAAGAATTTATTGACATACCTGCCGCTGAATAATATTATAATATGGTAATTATACTGGAGGATTTTAAATGAAAAAATTCATGTCACTTATGGTTCTGGCCCTTTTCCTTTCACCGGTTTTTTCACAGGAGGGGAACAACAACGGGGGCAATAAACACGACAATGACAGCGTTGTGCAGCAGATATACAGCGAAGAAGTGCTCGAGGATTTTGAATCAACATCCTATTCACCGGATAAAAACCTTAAATTCGACATAACAAACCAGCAGGTGGCCGATCTGCAGATAAGGGACCAGTTCCCGGCGCAGTATAACAATTCAAAGAAATACCTGGGGGTAAAATGCTTCGGAAGGCGCGGTGATATTTTCCGCATAATCCCTGCGAAGGAGCTGGTTATAAAAAAATACTGCAAGAGCATGAGCGTCTGGATCTACGGCAAGAATTTCTCAGGGGAACTGCAGTTTGTTGTCCAGGACGTAGAGGGAACGGTGCACAACATATCATTCGGCAAGCTGAACTTTAACGGCTGGAGAAAACTGACAGCCCCCATAAGGCACAAGGTTAAGCAGCAGAACGAATACCTTGAACAGGAAAAGGCGTTCAGGATTCTATACATTCTCTACAAACCGGCCAATGACACCCGCATACCGATCTGGCAGTACTTCTATGTAGATGACATTACAGCCACTGTTCGCGACAAGTACAAGGACAACCAGAGCGACGCGTGGGGCATGGGATTTGAGAATAAAGGAGAGACTAAATAGCTCTTAGATACCGCCCGGCACCGGAACTATCATGGGACTGCCCGTTGCCGGGTTCACAAGACTCATAAACTCCGCGTCATAAAGCTTACCCATAACCGCAGTATTGACAACACTCGAAGGCGCGCCCGAAGCGAACAGCGCCCCGTTTTTTATGCACACCATCCTGCTGCTGTACTCCGAAGCGCAATTAACATCATGAAGCGCGCATACCACGGTAGTGCCCGACCTGTTAAGCTCACGAAGCAGATCCATAACCAGCGTTGTATGCCCGTAATCCAGGTTCGAAACCGGTTCATCAAGAATAATCACCCCGCTGCTTTGAACAAGGGCGCGCGCAACCTGCACCAGCTGAAATTCACCGGCAGAGAGCTCGTTCACAGATCTGTCCATAAGGCCGGTAATACCCGTACGCTCCGCGGTATCATTAACTGTCAGGCAATTGCCCGCGCCGTAACGGCCAGGACCCTCATGGGGGAACATCCCGAAGCCGAGAAAACTGCGTACGGTAAACGCAGGCACCTCGCCGGTTATGCGCATAACGACTGAAAAATTCCGCGCAAGCTCCCTCGCTCCAAAACTCTTAACATCCCTTCCCCCGAAGCACACAGTACCGGCAACGGGCTGGAGCATGCCCGTAAGCAGCCTGATGATGGTGCTCTTGCCTGCGCCATTGGGCCCTATGAGCGAAATAAATTCACCGGATTCTATATCAAGGTCAAGCCCCCGGATTACTATTCCGCTGCCGTAACCTGCATCGGCTGAGTGTATGGTAAATAGTCCCGGCATATCAGATCTCCGGCCTGTTCTTTATGACATAGAGCAGAAAGAATATTCCGCCGCAGAACCCGGTGACAACACCTGCGGGTATCTCGTAGGGTACAATTACCGACCTGCTGAAGGCATCGGCCAGCACAAGGAACGATCCCCCTGCCACGGCAGACAGTGGAACCAGCCTGTAATGGTCCGGGCCGGCCACCATCCTGGCCAGGTGCGGTACCATAAGCCCCACGAAGGGGATTATTCCACCCAGGAGTACGGCAAGTGCTGCCAGAACCGATGCAAGCAGAATTACCACCCTCAGTTCAAAATCGCTCACACCTGACGAAAGCGAAAACCCCCGGCCCATGGATATTATATCAAGGTGCCTGTGAAACATAAAAAGGATAAACATGGCTGCCAGAATACTCAGGCATATCCACGTTACAGGTATATTGCCCTGGTACGAAAGGTCACCCATCAGCCATATTATTATCCGGTGCACATCCTCTGACCTGGCCATTGCGAATATGAGCATTACCGACGATGAGAAAATAAAACTGAGCGCGACTCCAGACAGTACAAGCCCGCTCCCCGTAATTCCCCTTACCGCAGAGAAAGCGTAGATCATAACAATGGCCAGCAGGCTGCCGCCAAAGGCCATGGCCATTACAGCTGCGGGCCCCATATCGGTAATAACCGCTGCCGATATCCCCAGCGCCGCGCCTCCCGATACACCTGTGATAAACGGATCGGCAAGGGGATTCCTGAACACCGACTGGAAAGCGGCACCGCTTACCGAAAGGGCGGCCCCGGCGAACATGGCGATAATTACCCTTGGCAGCCGCAGCTTAAGAACCACCTCGGCCCTGAGCGTGCAGTCACCGCCGGGCATGCATGAAAATATTTCAAGGGGACTGACCGCTTCACTGCCGAGCGAGAGCCCTGCGGTTAAGGCCACCAGAGGCAGTATCAGAAGAGCTGAGAGCCTGAGCCGCTTATTCATATTTTATACCAGCGAACAGTAATGAAATTGTTTCAACCGCTTCGACATACCTGCCCGGAGTATAATAGGGGATTGAACCGTCACCCGATGAGAATATATTATTGTTGCGGATAAAACGCACGCGGCTGTAATCCTTAAGCCTGGTTACTAAAAAATCACGGTCACCTTCCATCATCGTTATAACAGCATCGGGATCGGCAAGCAGCAGAGATTCCAGGCCAAGTATGGGATAAGCGCTCTTTTCATTTTTAAAAACATTTATCCCTCCGGCCGATTCAATAATGGAATTGATGTAGGAACTGCCTGAAGCCGTGATCAGCGGTTTTACAGAGACAAGAAATACTACGCGCGGAGCGCGTAGCGGCCTTTTTACAAGTTCAAGCCTCTGCCTGTATAATTCAACCCTCTGCTCACCGTATTCCCCCCTGCCGAGAATTCCCGCCAGCTGCATGTAGCCCCTGCAGATATCATCAAAGTTAAAGACCCTGCCTGATCTGAAAAAACGCAGCCCGAAGTACAGCGCAGGCCCTGAATTCTGTATGCTGTCCTCGTCCGAAACAAGTACTATATCGGGCCGCAGTGCTATTATCCTCTCCATGTCAGGGCGGACGTAGCTTCCCACTACAACAGCATTCCCCCTGTAACCCGGATTGAACATTGTAACACCCGTAAGCATATCAGCAGCGCCAAGGTCGTTCACCTGGTCTGTAAGAGAGGATGAAAGGGAGACTACGCGCTTAATGCTGCCGCTGCCGGGGCGCGCGGGACTGCCCCCTGTAACTGAAAAGAGAAGAAACAGGAGCGCGATAAAGATTACAATAAATATATTATACCCTGATATACTCTTATTCATTAAGAATCCATTTACCATCTACAAGTTCAAGTTCAGCCCTGAACTTCAGGTAGCGTTTGTCAGGACTTGTACGCTCACGCAGATCAATGTATTCATTCCTGACAAGGTTAATTTTATTATTGTTAACCCACACAGGGTGCGAAGGCCCCCATTGCAGTTTAACCTCATATTCTTTGATGAACTTCGAGTTTTCAATTCTGAACACCTGTATACCCGTATAGCCATATCCCGCCTCAAGATCTTCGGACGTACATATAAACCTGGTATTATCGGGAGAGAATACCGGCACATCCCATATCTTCTCCTGTTCTCCACCGGCACTGTTCAGAATGTAATATTCGCCGCCTTCGTAGTACTGTATAAAGATTAAATATAAATTTGGAATTTTATAGTGGTGCCTTAATAAATACCCCATATATTGGTCTGTTTCAGAATTTTCATCGGTAAATTCGACGACCTTCCCGTTGGAACATCTTATTGTCAATGTATTACCGTTTCTTTTAACATTATCTTTTAGCCCGGGTAAAAGCCTTTTTTCAATATATTCAACACACTTATATGAATTATGTATATCATCGGGACACCTGAGCAGTTCTGATTTATAAACCGGAAGATCTATGTCATTTTCAGGTTTTTCAATATCACCGCCAAAGGCAAATCCCTCAAGTCCCGATTCTGTTTTTACTTTAAACCATGACGAACTGATACCGTTGATTGTTTCTTTTTTATACAGGACTTCAAGTACATCTATACGGTGATGTTTCAGGACCGTTCCGGCTATACCGCTTTTTTGATCAGGTGCTTTCCTTATAATCAGCTTATAAGCCGTAACCCGTCCAATCCATGGACTGACAGTCTCCGGCTTAGCCTGCTTTTCATCCTTATTTGAACATGATATTAAAAAACAGATACAAACCAGGGAAGATATAAATTTCAGTTTCATATAGTCATCCTATTAATAACATCCCATAGCAGCTACAGAGAAAGAGTCAATAACTTAAAGAGATGCCCCGGCAGTACAGGGGGAACAGCATATAATAACAGAGGCGCGGTAAACTTTGTGCCCTTTTTATCCGGCCGGAAAATAGCATATTTCCCTTAAAAAATTCCTTTAAAAGCAAATTTTTTTTACATTTAGTCCCCCGCTGTCGTATTAATATGAACAGCACTTAATACTTCGAGGAGAAGATATCTATGGCAAAGGTCATACTTAAATCATACCTGAAATCGATCCACGGACGCGTGGGGAACCTTATCTACTACAATGTGCATGGAAACCAGTATATACGCTCATACTCCGTGCCGTACAATCCGCGCACCTTTAAACAGCAGAAAAACCGCAGGGCATTCAGGGATGCTGTTATGGAATGGCAGAGCCTTGCGCCGCACACAAAGGATACATACAGAACCATGGCCAGGGGCAAGCCTATCAGCGGCTACAACCTCTTTATTTCGCTCTACATGAAGGGATTGAATCCTGACGTAAATACCGGGCAGAGGGCAGCGGGAATAGAACCGGTAACCGGCAGGGATCAGTTCAGCTTCTCGGCAATTCCGTTTAAAAACCGTCACAATGCCGAAGCTGTAGTAATGGAGCTTTATTATGCTTATAATGATCCTGTTAAGCCGCCCGGCAGGATGTCAAGGGCGGCATAAAGTCTTTCCTTAAAAAACTCACAAAGATATTGATGTTAAAAATACCGGGGAATGAAAAGATATGCTGTTACAGTTCGAACAGCAGTATGCCTGGCGGCAATTCTGTGCAAAACTACACCAGCGTTACGATCTTATCCTCACGCGCGCAACTTATACAGTAACGCAGGCCCTCCTTACGGTTCCTTACTGGAACATAAAAGTGGTTTACTGAATTCACGTCTCTTCCGCATT
>JAAYBQ010000293.1 GCA_012730035.1 Spirochaetota bacterium | reverse complement strand
TTTTTTGTCGAAGCCATTACGAATTCATTACGAATGTGATCCCTGTCATTTTTATTCATTTATTTTCACTTTTCACAAATTTCCGGAATGAGCCAAAAATTCCATTATTTTAATAAGCATATCAGAGTAGATAATTTCCCTCTGCTTCAGGCTGGTATAAAATTTTTTCAACCTGAAAGGTTTTTAAACCTGCCGGAACTTTCCACGACACCATGTCACCCGTCCTATAGCCCAGCAGTGCCGTACCTATGGGGGCGAGTACGGAAAGTTTTCCCTGTTCAATATCAGCATCTTCGGGGTATACAATAGTGTATACAAATTCCTCAGATTCGTCCATTTCCCTGAAGCAGACTTTTGTGTTCATGGTTATAACATCAGGTGGTATTTGCTCCGGTTCAAGAAGCATGGCATTCGAGAGTTCCTCTTCCAGTTTTTTAAGATAATGGTTTTCAGGAGAGGGATTTAAAGAAATCAGCTGCCTGAGTTTGGCATAATCCCTGCTGTTTACTATTATTTTTTTTGTGTTCATAAAATCCTCCAAAAAAATAAAACGCCTCTTCTCTTGCCGGGAACATCAAAAGAACAGGCGTGTTATAAATTTTAATTATTGTTAACTATTATATAGAACAAACAGGCGGAATTGTTACTTTTTTTTAAAAAAAAGGGATCATTCTTTTTTTTGGAATCAGTTCCATTTCCCGGATGTTTCGAAAAAAAGCAGATTATTGCCGGATTTTGGTTATATGTAATTAAAATAAGGAACGCATTGACAAATAATACACCTATTGACCTATATTATTAATAATTGAACTGTAAGTTTGCTGAAAACTCAGTAGACTGTTGAAAAAAAACAGCAGGATACCAGGATGCCTGAACATGTAGAATCGAACAATATTGCAAAAGAAATTGAACAGCTAATCACCCTCGCAGGTGAGTACATTCTGATTGCTTCACCGTCAGTTCACCTTGAAGAGGCTGTGTTTATTAAACTTGCAGGTGCGTCAGCACGTGGCGTAAAAATTGATATAGTAACCGGAAATTCACCCGATCCTGTCGCAACACGACTGCTGTCTGTAATACAAAATATGACGCTTACGTGTGTTGAAAATATGAATGCGTGCATTTACCTTAATGAAAAAATGATGCTGCTAACATCAGCAGGTATTGATAGAATAAGCTTTCAGTCAGATATCAACACTGCCGTAACATTCAGCGCCGGGGATGACTGTAAAATCTACAATGCAATAAAAACTTCAATTGAAAAAGCATCATTACAGGGAATAAAAATTATGCTGCAGCCCGGCAGTGACATGCAGATAATTTCAGCAGATAAAATGTACCGGGGGTTCTGCATACTATGCAGGATGCCTGTAACATTTAATGCTTCGAAGCCTTTATGCAGTATGTGCAGCAGAACTTGCGATCAGGCTGCAATAAATCCCGGGCAATTCTGCCATTCGTGCGGTACTGAAGTCAAGGTCACAATGAAAGATCCTCTCTGCGGTAAATGTCATATTTATTGATTTACACAGTGATCTGAATAAGTATTAATACCGAGGTGTTACTGTCAATTATTATGATTGACAAAAAATCAGGGCAGGCAGGATTTTAACTTGTTTTTTACCTGATAAATGAAACGAGCAATTATAAAATTATATTAAATTGATACGAGGCTCAACTTGAACATAAAAGAATCCCTTTACCGGGCAGTCTCAGAAGCCATACGCAAAGCCGCAGCTGACGGATTGATTCCCGCAGGTGAGTATCCTGCAGTTAAAATAGAATATCCACGTGACCAGAAATTCGGAGATTATGCTACACCGGTTGCTCTCGAATCTGCCAGAATTTTAAAAAAATCGCCCATCGAAACCGGAGAGATTCTGAAAAAATACATAAGCTCCGAAGCGCCCGAAATCAGTGATATAGAGGTTGTAAAACCCGGATTTATTAATATGTTTATTTCACCCGATT
>JAAYBQ010000292.1 GCA_012730035.1 Spirochaetota bacterium | reverse complement strand
TATATTATGCCCCGATAAAAACCGGGTTAATCTCATTAATAAATCGGAAAATCCATTTTCTATGCGTACAATTAAACTGCGGGCTGCTCAAAAAAAATAAAATTTTGTTTACAGCAGGCCAGACTGCACTACCATCGACACAATTTTCATGATAGAGGGGGGTTTTATGCCCGTTAAGGCTAAAAGCACAACATCTAAGTCAAAAGCTGCCAGGCAGAAGCCGGCAAAATCACGAAAAAACATCAAAAAAACCAATCTCACCCGGCTTTATAATCACATGCACAAACTGTCATCCGATGCGGTTGATAACGAGATCATGAAAAGGTTTAAAACACTCATAGACGCGTGCGAAGAGGATCTCCCTAAAATACATATTGATGCGCTTATAAGCGAGCCCAGGTCTGCGGACACTTCAGTTTTTCCCGAAGGTCTGCTCCCGTATGTAAAGCACTTTGTTTACATGGTAAAACGCGATAAGATGAACAAGAAATAGACAGGATGAAGATAAAACTCAAGGTATTTGCCTCAATTCGTGACATCTGCGGTTTTGATGAAAAAGAACTCACCGTGCCCGAATCAACCACGCTTGAAGAATTAGTAGCCGCCCTTGCCGCGGACTATGCGGAACTTGCTGCGAAAAAAGGATCGCTTCTTATGGCTGTCAACGAAGAATACAGCACCGGCACGACAGCGCTAAAAGAGAATGACACAGTGGCGCTCTTTCCACCGGTGAGCGGGGGCTGAATGAAAAAGATACACATACAGCAGCAGGAGCTTAATACCGGCCTGATCCTTGAAGATAAAGTAAATCCCGGCGACGGCTCGGACATACTCTTCTGCGGCAGGGTAAGGAATAACTCCAAAGGAAAAAACGTCCTTCACATAGACTACCAGGTCTATCCCGAAATGGCCATAAGGGAGATGGATAAAATAGCAGACGAGGCAATCGCAAAGTGGAAACTGAACCGCTGCGTAATTGTCCACAGGTACGGTCGTGTAATGCCGGGTGAAATATCCATCGTTATACTTGTCTCATCCCCGCACAGGGAGGAGTCATACATCTCTTCAAAGTACATAATAGACGAAATAAAAAAGCGCGTGCCTGTATGGAAAAAGGAATGTTATGATGACGGATCTGAATGGATAGGCGACCGCAACTGATCACTCGACCCATTCCTCGCCGCTCCTTCGCAGCCTTATGGCACCACGCGCCTCCATCTGCCTGACAGTCTCGACAATTGCCTCCCTGTACTCCAGCACCTCTTTAAGCTTTACCGCGCCCATGCGGTTCATCTCTTCAATTATATCGGTAGCGCGGTTCTGGCTCATGTTTCTGAGGAATCTGAACCTTATCTCGTCATCGGCACCCTTGAGCGCAAAGGCTATAAGGTAGTCGTCATTAAGCTCGTCAATAAGCAGGCGAATCTCCGCGTTGCTGAGCGCAGCAATATTCTCGAAACTGAATATCCTTTCTGATAATTCCCCTGCCACCTCCGGCATTGTGATGCCAAGGTTGTCCAGTATCTTCTTCTCACTGTCGCTGCTCATGTGACCCAGTATTGAAACCAGTGAGTCAATTCCGCCCGCTTCACCCCCGTCGGTCTCTTCACTCTTCATTGTCCTGTACCTTTTGCGCAGCGCCCTGGCCACGGCTACTGTGGCTTCAGGGGAGACATTCTTCATGCGGGCAAGCCTCAGTGCAGTTTCGGCAACCTTTTCGCGAGGCAGCTTTTTAATAATTTCTCCTGATGTCCTGGCCGGCAGAAAGCTTAACACCAGTGCTACCATCTGCGGCGGTTCATCCTTCACAAGGGCGAGTATCTCCTCAGCTTCAAGCTCAGCCAGAAATTTAAAGGCCGATTCCACGTCCCTGCTCTCTATTTTTTTTATCATCTCATCAGCCTTCTCATCGCCGAAAGATTCCTCTATTATTTTGCGCGCCCTGTTTATTCCCCCGGAATCTGACCTTGTAGTTTTTTTCAACTCGATCATGAAATCACCTATAAGTTCCTCCCTCTCACTTTCGGGCAGCGACTTCATCTTTATCATTTCAGCTGTAAGCCTCTCTACGCTTGTTTCGTCAAGGTGTTTCAGTATGTCTGCGGTAATCTGCGGCCCCATGATCATAAGGAGTGCTGCCGCCTTTTCCGGGCCTTTCATCTCAAAAATAGATTTCATTTAACAAATACCTCGTGCAATAATCTGCGCTTTATGCATACTGAATTTAACAAACACAAAAAAATCAATTACTAATCACAGCTTTTTTCCTGAAAGATATGGACAGAATCCGCCGATAGTTTAATATGTACCTTTAGTGGTAAAGCTTAATATGAAGATACAATCACCGGAAACATACCAGAATGAGATAATAACCGCTGTCAGAAACGAGAGCGATATTGTATTTGTATCCTACTCGGCCCTTGAAAAGACAGAGGAGAAGATCAAATTTGCCCTGGCAAAGATACTTGAAAAACATAACAGGATAGACCTCTTTACCCCCATATTCTCCTGTATTAAAGAGCTTATTTCCAACGCCACAAAGGCCAACGCGAAAAAAATACTCATGGAAGAGGGAGTAATAAAAAATCCCGATGACAGCGAAGAGGTTGTCCGCAAGGTAAGGTCAATCCTAAACGAAAAGTCCCTGCTGGAATACGGCATCAAGGCAAAACAGCACAAGATGTCCACCAGGATATACCTGAAGGTCTATAAAAAACACCTTTTTATAGAGGTGATCAACAACATCCCCCTGAATAAAAGGGATATGGCCAAGGTAAATGACAGGATAAAAAAATCATCAAGGTATGACAATATAGCTGAATATTTCATGGACAACCCGGACCCCGAAGCTGAAGGTATGGGACTTGGACTATCCATGGTTGTTGTCCTTTTAAAGAATATTAACATTACCCACAGGAACTTCGTACTTACAACCGACGGCACCACCAAGACCTACGCGAAAATGCTCATACCCCTGAGCTGAAAGACTACCCCATTTTTTTTGCGCGCCTCTGCTGAAGCGGGTAAACAACAAAGGTTGAATCAACCTCTTTCAACGCGCCGGAACTGTCCGGTTCCGCATAACATATAAAAGTATCCGATTCTTTAACCGTGAAAATTTCAGCATAACGCACCATGTCACCGGTTGCCCTTGACCTTGAGCTCATGTATATTACAAGCCTGGAACCGGCTTTAACACCATCTATAAGACCCAGGTTTACAACTATACCGTCATCCTTAAGCTTTAGTATTTTACCGCTGTAGGGTATGGTTTCGTAAAGCCTGACCGCTGTCTTCAATGAAACCGAGCCCAGGTTCTCACGGCCCCTGGCGCTCACCTCGAACTCGCTTATAATGTAGCCCTTGTTCATGTCCATAAGCCTGCACTTCACGTGCAGGTAGTCGTCAACCTCGTAAACCTCGCCGAATACAACAAAGTCTATCGCCTCTCCCTTTTCGTCCCTGTAATCTTTAAGTTTTCTGATCGAATCAAAAAGAGCGTCACCGCCGGACTTCAGGTCGCCGGCGACCGACTCGCGCTCCCTTATGCCCACTACGCGCATCCGGCCGAACTGCTGAATGGCGAACGAAAGATTGCGCGCCACAACCCTGCCCGCGTCCGGATGATCGGCAAGTTTACCCGCGCTGTCAAAGTTAAGCACTATCACCCGGGGAACGTTCCTGGGTACATCGTCAGTGGCATAACCTTCGCGGCTGTATAGCCTGTTGCGGCGTTTTACTATCGCAAGGTTAAGCGCATCCTGAGTCCTGTAATCGGGGTAGTGCTGCAGCTGGTTTTTCATCTCGCCTATCATGAGTTCATTGTAATCAAGTATGGAATAATAGCTTATCAGCTGTTCACGAACATCCCTGTTCTGCGGATTAAGAAAGAGCGCCCTGCGCAGATAATACATAGAATCCGCATGCAGACTCTCCCTTTTGTTAAGGCGGGAGAGTTCTATATTCTCGTTGCTCAGCATCACCCTTGCCGGGTGCGCCGACTTGTAGTCATTCAGTATTAGAAAATCCTCAATCTTACCCCTGAGCAGGGCGTCAGAAGGAAATTTTGTGTATGACTGGAGCATATATTCCAGCGCCCTGTTTTTGTCACCTGATAGTTCGTACGCCAGCGACAGACTGTAGAGTGTTGACCTGTTGGTTGTAACGGCAGCAGCCTTTGAAAGATAATTAATCGCTGCCGTACACTTTTCATTATATTCCGCATTGTTAAAAGATCCGCCGGCCGCTTTTTCAGAATTCATGTCAGAGGCCTCCATCAGGAAGATCATACCCATGTTCCTGTTGGCCTCGTAGTTGTCAGGATTAATTGAAAGCGCCCTGTTGTAAGATTCCACGGCCTCGGCTATTGAACCTCTATCACCTGTTCTCAGGTAATTTTTAAGCAGTATATCACCGTACTTTATGTATCCTGCCGGCATGTCATTTTTTGAATCAATGGCTTTGGCCACATATTCCCTGGCCTCGCCGAGCCTTCCATCGTCTATTTTAATGTCTGCCATAAGCAGAAGGGCCTGGTAATGGTAGGGATTGCTCCTGAAAATATTCTGCACCTTTCTCTTTGCCCAGACTGTTCTGCCCATCCTGTAGTAGACGTAGGCAAGGCCGTATTGCGAATCAAGGTTATCTCCGGATATGGCATAGGATTTTTCAAAGTACCCTATAGCCTCGGTAAATCTTCCGGTATCTGTGAGTACCATACCGGTACCGTTAAGCGCATCAACAGACTTTGAGTCCAGCCTGAGGGCGTCAAGGAACATGTCCAGGGCTTTATCATATACGCCCAGCGCGTAATACGATTTACCTGCCCCTATGAGTGAATCGGAATACCGGGCATTTATGCGGAGTGAATTGATAAAACTGAAAATAGCCCTGTCATACTCCGTTCTGTTGTAGGCATCCCACCCCTTTTTATTTAAAGAGATCGCGTTTTCCGCGTTAGAGACGAATAATCCCGGCACAGAAAGAAAAAAAAGTAGCGCGAGGGGGACTATCGCCAGACGGATTCTGATTTTATTCAATACGTGGCCTCCGGGGGTAATAAGTCATCAAATGATACACCGCGCCGGAAGCAAGTCAACAAATATTCTTGATGCTAAAATCTGTTTGACCTGTGACTCCATACGTTGTATCTGTTTCACAGGTGCATTAAACATGAATTACTGGATAACATCGGACGTCCTGGCCGCGGGAGGAGAGAATTCCGACCCTTCAGATGCCGCCGTATACCTGGTAAAAACAGGCAGTGGCGGCGTGCTAATTGATTCCGGAACAGGGCGCGGAACCAGAAGTATTCTGTCACGGATACAATCAGCAGGAGTTGATCCGGCTGCTATAGAATACCTGTTCCTGACGCACTGCCATTATGACCACACCGGTGGTGCTGCAGCTGTAAAGGCAGCCACAGGCGCAAAGATAATCGCGCACGAACTTGACGCAGTGTACATTGAAGCAGGGGACCCGGTGGTAACCGCCGCCTCATGGTATAATGCCACGATGGAACCCGTAGCCGTAGAGATAAAAATCTCAGAAAGCACGTACCACTTCACCTCCGGCGGCACGGATTTCACAGTGTATCACACACCCGGGCATACACCCGGTTCATGTGTAGCAACCATCAGGTCAAAAGAAATGCTTGTGCTGTTCGGCCAGGACATACACGGCCCGCTCCATCCGGACCTGAAGTCAAACAGGGAAGACTACATAAAATCCCTTGAGTTTATTGCATCGCTCGATGCCGATATACTCTGTGAAGGACACTATGGCGTGATAACAGGAAGAAAAAAAATACGCGAATTTATAGAATCATTTATAAGGTAACCGGTCAGCAGGTGAAAAAAAAGATCATAGTTTCGGGCGCGGACAAAAATATAAGCCCATGGCTTGCGTTCATGCTATCAACTGCAGCGGCAGGGCTTGGCCAGGTATACGGTGGAAGGGCCGCAAAGGGGGCCGCATTCATGCTTCTCAGGGCCATCGCCGTTGTATCGGTTCCATGCTATTGTCTGCTTAACACAGGGGTCAATGTGGCCTCAGAGATCGCCATCGCGGCTGCGGTTTTCGCCGCAATAAGCCTGTTCAGCCCCATTGAGGCCCTTGCCTCTGCCATAAAGAATGGAGGGCGCATTAAAGTAAAGTCCTACAATACCGTTCCATACTATGCTTTATTCGCGGCAGCATCCACCCTGATAACCATACTCTCTCTGGTAATATTCTTTTCATGCTTCTCGTTTTTCAGGTCACGCGCGGTATTTACGCCACTTGTGGAACCTGGAGATATACTCATAGTGAACAAAACAGGCCGTGATTATGTTCGAGGCGAAGCCGTGTTCGACAGCAGCTATAACATTCTGAGGATCATTGCCCTGCCGGGCGAGACTGCCCTTTTCAAAAACCGCATTCTTTCGGTAAACGGAACTGCGCTTCACCGGTCGGTATATTCCGAGGAAGAACTGAACGCGCTGCGCCTTACCGACAACAACGTCATCTCGGAACATAACGGCCACTACAGGTATGCCGTTATTGCATCAACGGAAAAATTCACCCTGGAGATGAATCCAGCGGAGGGTGAATACTTAGTGTCTACCGATGAAAGGAAGGATGCCGACAGTTTTACCAGGCTCGCGCCAGGGGCAATTGCCGGTTCTTTCGAAGGAATACTTTTTTCACCATCGCGCAGCACTCTCATTATTCTGCCGCAGATGAACCTGGATAAGCCACTTTAATTTAACCTCGCATCTATTTATTCTTGACTTAAGGATTCCTCTGGTTTACTGTATAAAATCTGTTTTTGATATCTAAAACATCGGAGGACACCATGGTATTAATTACCGGTTCAAATTCACTGCTGGGAAGAGCTATAGTAGATTTATTTAGAGAACATGGCGAAAAGATCAGATGCTACGACCAGTACAGATCTGAACAGCTTCCGGATGGTGTCGAATTTATACAGGGGGACCTGTTCTCTGCAAAGAGACTGACTGCCGCATGCAAAGATGTTACAGCCATAATCCACCTCCAGGACAAAAGCAGGACAAAGACTACCAGCCGCGGCAGAATGAAAAAAATTAATATAAACGGCACCAGGAATCTTCTTTTTATGGCCCGCAAGGCAAAGATAAAACGTATTATTTTTCTGTCAACTTATGCAGTTTATGGTAAAACCAAATCTTTCCCCACGCGTGAAGAGGATGTAAAAAAACCCTATACTCCATACGGAAAGGACAAGCTGAAGGCTGAAAAACTCTGTGAGGCTTTCGCAAAAAAGAATAAGATGGACCTCACCATAATGAGGCCTGCACTGATTGCCGCACCCGGACTAAAGGACTCAGCAGTACTTATTACACTCTACATGGCAATGGGCCTGGGTAACGACAACATAATGTTCATGTCGGGTAACGGAGACAACAGGTTTCAATTACTTTCACCACGCGACGCTGCAGAGGCATTCTACCTTACGTACAAGGCCGAAGAGAAAACTTCGGGCATGACATTTAATATCGGGTCCGACAATGTTCCCACGCAGATGGAACAGATTGTTAAAATCAAGGAGCAGAAAAAACTGGACTTCACCGTTAAACACATAACCAGAAAAAAAGCCCTCTGGTATTCGATAATGTTCAAGCTGTCAAGGCTGAACTATTTTACCAGAGAACACAAAATGTTTATCTTTAACAATGTTTATATGGACTGCCAGAAACTAAAAATCGCAACCGGATGGAAACCTGAAAAAACAAACATGGACATTATTTCCGATACAGTTGACTGGTACAAAGGCAAGCTTAAATAACAGAGGAATAAAGGCCCGGCTGTGCTGCCTGCGGCACAGCCGTTTTACCGGTGATCAACTTTTTTGTCATCGCCCT
Source organism: Spirochaetota bacterium (assembly GCA_012730035.1). Taxonomy (GTDB): domain Bacteria; phylum Spirochaetota; class UBA4802; order UBA4802; family UBA5550; genus JAAYBQ01. Next base: position 14,007 of record JAAYBQ010000292.1, on the reverse strand, counting down.
GATATTCGATAGAACTGAACTTCTCATCCTGATCATCTTTTTTGCCTCTGTTAAAGGGAAAGGTGACAATACGTTTAACAAGCTGCCCCAGCTTAATAAGCAGCAGCAGAAACAGCTGACCTGCACTACCCTCTCCACCCGGCTCAAAGGTGAATGTAAGCTGCGCCTTCTTCATGTCCTGCACGGTGAGCTTTCTGTCCTGCCTGCTCATCTGCTTCATAAGTTTACGCGCCTCTTTTTTATCCAGTTTAAGAGACTTTTTGTTTTCATGATACTTGCCGGAGCGTACCACCAGCATAAAAAGCTCATTATCCTTCATGAGTTTTTCTTTTAACGCCGCGATCCTGCCAAGGTACGATTTGAGTTCAGCCTTTTTTTCATCCGAGGCATCGTAGAGCATCTTTACGTACTGGCCCAGGAAGAATACCTGTTTGTAGATTTTCTCCTTGTCGTCAATGTGCATGTACCTGAAATCAGTTGTTTCGATCTTCTTTATCCAGTGAAAAATATTCTCAAGGTTTTCGTACGATACGTCATACAGGCTTCGGGTGTCAAGGTCTCCTACCTCGATATAATTTGTTGCGACCTTGCGGAGGTCCTTGAAAATGTTTGAAGAATATTCCAGCATTATGCGGTATATGCGCTGATCAGTTGTGCTCAGTGGTTTCTCCGGGTCATTGGGATTCTTCATTATCTCTTTTATCTGCTTGATGTTGAGCGATGTGGGATCAACGTCAAGGCTCTCCCCGACGAAAGCCTGCTTCAGGTCATAGAAATCAGGTTCGGGATTCTCATCACCGATCTTGAGTATATGCAGCTTTATCCCGCCCAGCTTCTCCTGCATCTCGAAAGGCTCAATCCTGCTGGCTCCGTCAGTTACTATAAGTATCTCGGCCTTGTTCATCTCCTTGTTGTAGTTGATGTCGCTTATGGCCTGGTACACCGCTTTCTGAAGATTGGTGCTAATACCCCCGGTGGTTGAAAACAAAACCTTTTCTATAAGGAACGGGTAATCCTCCCTTTTTTCAATCCTGTAGAGCGGGCCAGTGGTTGTGTCAAAGGACCGGAAGAAAAGCCTCGCATTGCTGTTAAGCTTACGCCTTAAAAATTCAGCAACAATACACTTGGCGTAAAAAGAACGCATCCTTATATCCATTGAACGGGAGGTATCAAGGAGTATGTAGAAGAGCTGTTCAAACTTGTTTGCCTCACGGCCTGATTCGTTCTTCAGTGTGGACACCGGTTTAAAGTGGTCGGATTCGGATTCGTAGAATCTCTGCACCATCAGTGTTTTTGTGAACAGCTTTGCGGTAAAGATGTCGTCGTCCTGTGCAAGCTCGCGCGGCAGGGCACGCTTAAGGTCAATTATATTCTTGTAGTTTTCGATCTCCATTTTGTCGCCCAGGGGAACTACGCGTTCCAGCCTGTTTACCGAGATCGTCTTTTCCTTGTCGGGAATAAAGACCTGTTCATCCTTTGTTATCTGGTCAATGGCGCTTAGAGCATCGGCTGTCGACTTGTCGTTGAACAGCTTGCGCGCGATCTCAAAAATAAGCATGAACTTGGGAGGGAGAATCACCTGTATGTTTTCAAAAAAGCCCAGCGATTCCCAGTATTCAAAAAAATCATCCCCTTTGGGAGCTTCAATCATGACACAGGCCTCAGGTCAATTCCCTGTATTCCTTGAGAATACCGTTTTTAAGCTCATTTACCTCTTCAACCGATGAATTTACTTCGAACACGCTCTTCTTCAGTGAATCAAGCGTGAACTCCTCATCCTCATCGCGCCTTCTTCCCGTAAAGACCATCCTGATGAGGTTCTTCAGACCTTCAAGCATCGAACCTTTTTTAAGAATCTGCTCTTTCTTCTCAGGGTCGTTCTTGATCTCTTCGAAAAGTGTCCTAATGCCCAGCAGAAACTCAATCTGCGAAAGGGCACCGTTGGCCTTGAAATGGTTCAGTGTCTTCTGGTACACGTCAAGGTACAGATCCTTCTCGGATTTGTCCATGCTCTTGACCGAGACAAAGCTGTTAAGCGTGCACAGCGCAAGATACATGTCGCGCAGGTCATCCATATTGACCTCGAGCCTGTTGTTTACAATGGCAGATGCCCTTAAAAAATCACCCAGCTTTGCCTGTTTTCTGGGGCTTATGAAAAAATTCTGTTCATTCTTGCGCATTTCACTTACGAACTTGGTTACAAAAACATTCTTCAGAAAATAGATATGCCCCGGCACAGTCACCTTAATGTCTCGATGATTGTTCGTGATAATATCATAAAGAAATAGTATCTGGTTAAAGTATATCTTCTTGTCGGGCTCTGCGGGTTTACCTCTGCTGGTGGAGTATGTGCCGTCAATAAGAAGCTGGCTGTAAACATTATTATCTTCAGGAATGATTGACTTGTAGGTAAACCTGTCCATTACAGCCTCTGTTACCTCGTTCATCCTCATATAGTTAGCGGTTGCGATTGCGGTGTGAACGGCAGCATCAATCTGTTCTGAGCCGTTTATAAACTTTCTTTCGTTAAGTACCGAAAGTAGTGACCTGAGCACAACGTCACTCGCGTCAAAAAATTCATCAAGAAAAACCAGGTTGGCTTCGATAATTGAGCCTTTTATGTTGTGCCGTATACGGCCGCGCCTGAATTCTTCTATGTTGTACGGGCCGAAATAGTTGTCAGGGGTCTGGTCCTTGCTCGCCTGGGATGAAAAGAGCCTTGCACCTTCAAATATATTGAATATTGAACTCGCAAGGTAAGACTTGGCCATACCGGTGCGGCTCAGAAGCAGCATATGCTCACCCGTAAGTATGGCATATATGGCCTGCTTTACAATTTCTCCGCGGTTAATTACGATTTCGCCAATGCGTCCCATGTGCCAGTTTAGATATTCAACAATAGTGGCTATATCGTATTCACCTTCGGTGCCAGGTTTGATAATCTGGGTTACGGGCTTGATTACCTGCTGTGTCTTTCTGGCTGATTCACCTGAATCAGCAGGTTCTATAACTTCTCTATTATTGTGATCGGAAATTTCAATGAATGTCTCGGAGTAATTGTCCTGTACCTGTTCATCAAAAACAAGAACATTGTACCCGTCGTTTTCAAAAATTTTCCTGACTTCTTCGCGATTGCTGATCATAATGCCAGGATCCCCCTTATTTTTTTGCCTGCGGCAGAACTACCCGGATAGAGGTACCCTCGCCCGGTTTTGTTTTAATACCAATGGTACCGCCAAGGTTACCAATTATATTCATTACTATCATAAGGCCAAGGCCTGTCCCTTTTTTACCCTTGGTGGTAAAGAAGGGCTGAAAAACTTTTTTAAGATTCTCCTCGGGCATACCCATACCGTCATCGGTTATGGTCAGAACCGCGTAGGAACCTTCACCGGTTTTTACCGATTCAACATCAATTGCAATATATCCCGTGGGATCAATAGCATCCTCAGCGTTCTCAAGGAACTGTATCAGCAGCTGCTGAAGCTGTCCCGGCGTAGCCATCACCTCGGGGCTTTCATCCGGAAGGTTGACATGTACGTCATATCCGTCCTTTCTGAGCCTGTTAATTATAACATCAATAGGATGGCCGGTTACAATCTTGTTCAGCTCGCACACCTCCTTGTCTCTTTCATCTATTACAGCAAGACTTAAGAGCTGCTCAGAGATTGTCTTGATTCTCTCCAGTTCTTTTTTGAGAGAATCGATGTATTCCGCTGCGGGGCTGTATTCGTCCACATTGGTATCAACAAAGTTAAGATCCATGGCCATGTTGTTTATATGATTTTTAAGTTCTGAAGCCACGCCTGAAGCGAGCATTCCAAGTTCGGTCATCTTCTCTGTCCTGCTTATCTTGTGGCGGATCTTGACCTCTTCTGTCACGTCCTCGAACATTACAAGAACCTTTTCGACAACCCCGCTCCTGCCGAGTATGGGGTCAAAGGTCACGTTTACAACCAGTTCCCTCATCCCGGACATGGGAATATAACGTGCTTCGTTGATCCTTGTTGTCTTCTTGGTCGCAAGCACCTGCTCAAAAAGCGCGGTAAACCCGGCCTCAATAAAACCGGAATAAGCTATAACATTGACGCCCACAAGTGAATTGGGCTCCCTTACCATTATTTCGCTTAGCTTTGGATTTTCAAGAATTACAATGCCCGAGGGATCAACCATAAAAAGCCCTATTGGCACGTTATTAATAATCTCTTCATTAAGATCACGCAGGTTGCGCAGTTCTTCGGCCTGCTTGATCTGCTCCTTGACCTTCTCTTCCAGAATTTTTGTGTTCTCTTTAAGTTTTTTCTGGATCTGGTGCTGTTCCGTATAATTGCGCATTATGGCTATAAGGCCGACTATCTCGTTATTGTTCGCCCTGATCGGTGAAAAGTTCGTTACAAAATATATAGGCTTGCCGTTCTCATAGATCCTGAGCAGCTCGTTATCAAACACCTGGCCATTCTTAAGTACCGAGTCAACGACCATGTTACCGCGCTCAAGTTCTATCTCGTGCAGATAGTCAGTGTAGACCTTGCCAAGCTCTGCGGATCTCGAGGGGAAAGTGTCTATCCAGGCCTTGTTCCTGTACTGAATTCTACGGTCTTTATCGATTGTAAAAATAATATCATAGGCTGATTCCACCATTGTCCTGAAATCGGCAAGCCTCAGGTCAATACCGGAAGTATCAAGGTCATAGCATTTATTAAGGTTCTCGACAAACTCGACAAGTTCTTCCCTGCTGAGCTGTTTTAGTTCATTGATGTTCATACAGTATTCCTGGCAGATAAATTTAGCTGATTAATTTTTTTTGACAGTTGATGCATAGAACCACAATTCAATAATAGCACTGATAAAAACAGCGACGAAAAATGCCGCGGCAAAATACGTTCTGCTGAATTGAAAAATATTGTAAACCCCGATTATAAATACCAGGAAGAACAGTACTTTTACAATGAATGCCTTGAAGGTAATTTTTATAAGTCCGAGAGCATTGATCCCCATACCCTTTTTAACCTGGTACAGCCACACTAAAGAAAGGATTATTCCCAGGGCGGTACCAATGGCATAGCCAATGAACTCCATGATCTCCCGGCTGCCAAAAATATATACTGATCCGGCTATGTTGATCAGTGCCGGTATAAAATGAAACCTTACAGCCATTTTGAATTTCTCTTCCATAACACTCTCTCTCATCAGTATTTTTTAATGCCGCAATCGCATGCTCCCGGGATGGAGTCTGTGATTAACCCGCATTGCAGGTACGGCACAGCAGCATCTGTCTCGGTGATCAGATGCACAGGGTAAGAGTCATTTCGACATAATTTTCCGGCAATGTCAAATCAAATTGACCGGCATTAAGTGCAAATCAACTCAGTAATTATTCTTAAAAGTACTTTTTATTCTGATATTGTGATTCAATTCCTACCGCCGCCTAAGACGGATGGTAATAATAGAGCCTTTTATTTGGTAAAACGTATAATAAATCAACTGCTTAATTATTCAATACTTCAGAAGAGCGCCGGTTCCGGCAAACTGAATGGAACCGCCCGCTCTCTGATGGCAGGGCCGGGACTATTTATGGCAGTCCTTGCCTGCACAGGCTTTCATCTGCGACATTTTTTTGCCGTTTACTTTTCCATTGGCAGACTGCCCCTTCTTTTTCGCAAGCTTCACAGAGCCTGCGTGACAGTAGTTGCAATCAATCTTCTTACCATCTTTGGTCATGTTTTTGTGCTTTCCCATTATGCCCACGTTGGAAAAACCGGCTGTAGAAATTACAAGCATCAGTATGAGTGAAAAAGCTGTTAATCTTGACATTAAAATCCTCCGACAATTCTTTTTATTCACGACACATGCCTGCTCAGGACAGTGCGCAAAATAATGACACAGTTAAACATAATATTGTTAAATATACAATACAAAAACGTCACCGCATAAAAAAAGGCTGTTTAAAAAACAGCCTTTTTTTATGCGGGGTACGGATATTAATCCCCCCCAATATCCATAAATTAAAAAACTTCTCACCCTCAGCTGCCGCGACAGTGGATGGAAAATATATGTACACTAAACAGTATTTGCAGTAGTAATTATTACTGCCACGTCATATCAATCTTTTTATGAAATTTCGCGGATCAATACACGGCTTACCTCGTCAACGGCCGGTGTACCGTCAAGCTCAATAAATTTAAGCGATTTATCCGCTGCGGCAAGATCTTTAAAATATTTTACAGCAGCCGCAGTGCCGTTGATCGCATCGTAATATATTACGTGCCTCTTGTCAATGGCAGCCAGGTCCTGGTCATCTGCGCGAACAGAGAGCGCTCCGCCGCAAACACGGCAGACGGTTACTCCATCTTTAACATCGGGCTTAATCCCCTCAATAAATATGTTGTTGGGATGGTTGTTGTCATTTTCGCAAAGCCGGCGGCCCATAATCCTGTTCCGCGCTGTCTCGCGGTCCAGCGATATTTCGATCACAAAATCAAGCCTTATACCCGCCTCTTCCAGAGCTTTTTCAAGGGCATCCGCCTGTTCGGGATTCCTGGGAAATCCGTCAAGAAGCCATCCGGTTTTACAATCATCATTTTTAAGCCTGTCAAGGATCATGGGAATAGTAATCTGGTCAGGAACAAGATCCCCCCTGTCAATATACTCTTTTGCCTTTTTACCGAGTTCGGTTCCACCTTTAATATTCTCCCTGAAGAGTACGCCCGATTCTACATGGGTTATATTGAATTTTTTCTGAATTATGGCCCCCTGTGTGCCTTTACCGCTGCCGTTGGGGCCGAAAATAAGAATGTTCATTACATCCTCCGGATATACTGTAATTTGAACTATTGTAAAAATCTGCATCATGGTGTAAAGAAAGTTTTGCGCCACAGTTCCCCTTTGCAGTTAAAGAATAAAGATGGTTTTAAGAACTAAAAAATACCTTTATAAAAAGATGTTATTGACAATCACTCTCTTAAAGCTGAAATTAATAACAAACAATATACGGAGTAAAACAGGATGTATTACAACAACGAAATTGAAACCATGCCGCGCGCAGATATCGAAAAACTTCAGATGACACGGCTTAAAAAAGCGCTACACGCTGCGGCATCTACACCATATTATAGTAAAATTTACGGGGAAGCCGGAATAGATGTTTCAAAGATAACAACCTTTGACCACATGCAGCAACTCCCCTTTACCACAAAAAATGACCTTCGCATGAGCTACCCCACTGGCATGGTAACAGTGCCGCTTTCGGAAACCGTAAGGATGCACGCATCTTCAGGTACAACAGGCAAATCCACCGTAATATTCTATACACGCCGCGACATAGAACAGTGGGCTGAACAGGTCGCGCGCGCCATGTACAGCACAGGCGCACGAAAAGAGGACATACTGCAGAACATGATGGGCTACGGGCTGTTTACGGGCGGGCTTGGACTTCATTACGGTGCTGAAAAGCTGGGCTGCCTTGTAATACCTTCAGCCGCGGGCAACAGCCTTCGCCAGATCCAGCTTATGCAGGACTTTCACCCCACAATAATACATATAACTCCAAGTTATGCGCTCCACCTTGTCGAAGTGATAAAGGAACAGGGCATAGATCCGCATTCACTTGGAATAAAAAAAGCATATTTCGGCGCAGAGCCCTATTCCGATGCCACACGAGAGAAGCTGGAACAGTTGTGGGGAGTAAAGGCTTATAACTGTTACGGACTCTCGGAGATGAACGGGCCCGGTGTCGCGTTCGAGTGCGCCCAGCAGGCCGGTATGCACATAGCCGAGGACTATTACATAGCAGAAATAATTGATCCCGAAACCGGCCAGCGCCTGCCCGACGGAACAGAGGGTGAACTTGTACTTACCCACATCAACAGAGAGGCCATGCCCATAATACGCTACAGAACGCGCGACCTTACGCGGATAATTCCCGAAACGTGCGGCTGCGGAAAAACGCATCGCCGCATAGAGAGAATAAAAGGCCGCAGCGACGATATGATCATAGTAGGAGGAGTAAACGTCTTCCCGTCTCAGATAGAAGCAGTCATAATGAATATCCCCGAAGTCGGCAACAACTACCAGATAATACTCGAAAGGGAAGAGGGGCTTGACCGCATACACATAAAGGTCGAGCTTTACTCAAAGCTGTTCAAGGGGGACCTTAAAGCGCTGCAGAAACTGAACAAAGAGATCGTTGAAAAACTCAGAGCGCTGATAATCGTAACGCCAAGAATAGAATTCATGGAACCCGGATCGCTGCCGCCAAGTGAAGGAAAGGCAAAGCGGGTATTCGACAACAGGGTAATATAGGAGGTTGCCATGCCGCACCAGGTATCAGTATTTGCAGAGAACAAGCCGGGAAAGATAAGCCGGGTGACAGAAATACTCAGCAGGAACAGCATAAACATAAGGGCCATAACGATCTCGGACTCCGGAGACTACGGCATTATAAAACTGCTGCTGGACAAACCGGCCCAGGGGAACGAATGCCTTAAAAGTGAAGGCATCGCCTCGACGCTAAAGGATATTGTTGCCATAAAGATCGACGATTCACCTGGCGGTCTGCACAAGGCAGCTTCGATCCTTGCATCGAACAGCATAAACGTAGAGGACGCGTACGGATTTACAATACGCGAAAAAAACCAGGCTGTATTTGTCTTCCAGGTCGAGGACATACCACTGACCGAGAAGCTTCTTAAAAATGCCGGTTTTGAGCTGCTCTCTGACAGCGAACTCTACCTGCTGTAAATGCCGCTGTTCAGTGTAATCATACCTGCTTACAACAGGTATGAACAGCTAAGGCGCGCGGTGGATTCAGTACTGGCCCAGACCTTCAGCGACTATGAAATTATTGTAATCGATGACGGCTCGACCGACACTACCCGCGAAATAGAAACATTATACCACGGCAAAGTAAAATACATGTACCGGCCGCACCGTGGAGTCAGCGCGGCAAGAAACTGCGGCATAACGCATTCATCGTCAGAACACATAACATTCCTCGATTCTGACGATCTGTGGCACCCGGACAAACTTATGCGCCACAGGGAATTTATAGAATGCAACCCCGGAATAAAAATACACCAGTGTGACGATATATGGGTGCGCAACGGCAGGCGTGTGAACATGTCGTCACGGTACAGAAAACTTGAAGGTGACATTTTCCTCAAGTCTCTTGAACTTTGCGCCATAAGCCCTTCGTCAGTTTCAGTCAGGTCAACACTGTTCGAAAACTGCGGCCTGTTTGACGAAAAAATGCCCGCATGTGAAGACTACGACATGTGGCTCAGGATAACACCGTTTGAATACACCGGGCTTATTAAAGAAAAACTTATTACGCGATATTCGGGACACGGGGACCAGCTCTCGGCCATGTATCCGGGCATGGACAGGTTCAGGGTTTATGCCATACTGAAGCTTCTTGATGACTCGGGGGATAGACTGGCGCACTGGCAAAGGGCCGCAGCAGTTGAGTGCGCGCATAAAAAAATATCGATTCTTAAAAATGGGGCTGATAAAAGGGGTAACACAGAGTTTTCCGCGCTGCTCGACAGTATAAATAATTCAATTACAGACGGATATGGTATGCGAAAATACTGTCCGAGCCTCTTGCAAATACAAGATTGTCACTGATAGCTGCGCCTATAAAAGAAAGGCCAGGGAACTCCCTGGCATACATAATACGGCCGTTCCTGCCGAGAAAAAAAACCTGGGCTTCACCTGAATTTTTAGTGTAGCATAATGAATAGATCCCCGAGCCTGCGCTCAGCGTGGAATAACCGGGGCGCTTTGCAGGCACTGAAATCCTGTAATCAATGTCGCAGTCATTATCTACAATAAGCACCGCGTCATGATCAAGAAATGCCCCCTCACCGCTATCGGATATGTGCATCGCGGTTTTAACATAGTGCGCGCGTTTAAGTTCAGTTTCGTCAAAATCATTATCAGCTATATCAACGGTTCTGAGCATGTCCGCGTCCTGGTTGCCCGAATGAACAAGTCCCCAGTTTCCCGCGCCGCTAAGGGCAATCCCCTTGATAACATCACCAGGGCGCACAGCTCCCCTGTTGATTATATTTCCCTTATAATCAAAAAAGCAGTATGTGCCGTCGGCGAAACCACAGGCTGCAAAATCGCTCCCTTCGGAAAAACTGATAGCGGTACAAAGCCTTCCGCTTACGATCCCTGCGCCCGTACGGTTTCCGCTCTTGTCAAAAATCCTGATTGCCGAATGGTCGCCGTTAAGCAGCAGCATCAGTTCACCATTATACGAAAGAAAGGGCTTCTCCATGGACTTCATCCGGAGGTAACGCTCACCACCCAGACCGAAAAGTTCAATCTCGGAGCTGACCTTGCCGTATTTAATGTAAAATGAACCGTTGCCGCTGAATTCAGTAAGCGTATCGGCAGCGGAATCGATCCTGTTCAACACATGAAACTTCCGGTTTATAACCCAGGTACTGCCCTCAACCGGAACAACAAATCCATGTCTGCTGTCGCTGCGCGGATCAGCCTGCGGCAGAATATCCAGCGCATCAAGGCTGCTGTAAAAAAAAGGTACAATCTCCATACCGCTCGTGCTGCGGAACATGAGAATGCCCGCAGCAAATCCCGCGATCAAACCTGCAATAAGATATCTCATTTTTCTAGTCCTGCATGTAGCTTTTAAGTTTGGTGCTTCTTGAAGGGTGGCGCAGACGCCTGATGGCCTTTTTCTCGATCTGCCTGATTCTCTCTTTGGAAAGGTTGAATTTGTCGCCGATCTGCTGAAGGGACATGGGCTCGTAGCCGTTCAGTCCGTACCTCATGCAGAGAATCTCTTTTTCAGAATCGGTAAGAGTATCGAGCACCTCGTTCAGAGAATTGACCAGGGATTCCTCGAACACCTGCTCGTCGGGGGAATCGGCCTTCGGGTCCACAATCATGTCAAGAATAGTGGTATCCTCTGAATCACCCAGAGTCGAATCGAGCGAAACAAAATCCTGCGTGATATTGCGCAGGTGATTTATCTCTTCATTGTCCATGTCGAGTTCCTCGGCAATTTCATTTGCCGAGGGTTCACGTCCGAACTTGTTTTCAAGTTTTTTATGTACGCGTTCTATTTTCTGAAGATCAGCGGTCCTGTTAAGAGGAAGCCTTATGAGCGACGCCTTCTGCGAAATGGCCAGCATAATAGACTGCCTTATCCACCATACCGCGTACGAGATAAAATGATACCCCCTGTCGGGATCAAACTTTTCAGCCGCCTTAATAAGCCCCAGGTTACCCTCGTTTATAAGATCCAGAAGGGATATACCGCTGGTCTGATACTTTTTTGCAATGGATACGACAAAACGCAGGTTGGATTTGATAAGCTGATCCTTTGAACGCGAATCGCCGTCACGGGTAGCCCTGGCGAGCGTATCCTCCTGTTCTCTGGTGAGCAGCGGGATCCTGTTTATCTGGTCGAGATACCATGAAATTGATGAATCGGTAAAGTCTTTACCGGACGCGCGGACATCGCCGGGTCTGGCATCAACATCATCCTGGAGCTCTTCGATAATCTCTTCATTATTAGCCGATGACGCGGCGCCGGAGGCCACGTCATCATCAAGGTCATTAAACTCGTTATTGTATTTCTGATTCATAGACTGTTTCAAAAAAACCGCTGCGTCTTCTACTTTTTGATCTTGGGTATTTTAAGAACCCAGCCCGGTTTAATAAGGTCCGGATTGCTTATTCTTTTTTTGTTGGCCTTGTATATTCTGGTCCACAGCCGGGGATTACCATAATACTCGTCCGCTATCTGCCACAGGCAATCACCATATTTTGCCCATGATTTAACTTTATAGTAATAGTAATCATCATCTTCGCTGATCACTTCACCACGGGCCGATTTCCCTTTTGATTTATCTTTATCCTTGTCCGTATCGCTTCCGTCACCCGAAGCAACAACAGCTGCATTTTTACCGGACTCGATTACATCGTTGGAAAACCTTATGGCCTCATTGCAATATGCAATTGAATCGTCGTAATTACCGTTATCCCTGCTCAGCTTCGCGTTGGCAAGTGCCTCCCTGGCCGCGTCCATATCCTCTGTCGCGGATGAAGCGCCATTGCTGTTCTCTGCAGCCCTGACTGCTTCTTCAGCCTCTGCGATTTTCGCGCTGGTCACGCCGTTCATAGTGAGCCTGTATGCCTCGTCCGCATTTTTATCTGCAACGGCAACGGACTGGAAACCATCTTTTATGCGGTCATCGTTGTATTCGTCCTGTGCTTTTTTCAGGTTCTCTACAGCAAGATTGTACTGTCCCGGCGCATAAGCTTCATAATCATACTGCTCGATTCTTGAAATCCTTGAAGAGACTTCATCTATCTTTACCTGCAGCTGATATTTGTTATCAAGTGACTCATCCTTTGCTAAAACAGCTTTGTCGTAAGCCGCCTGTGAAAGCTTAATGGATTCCTCGTATTCCCTGGCATCATACTTCTGCGCTGCGCCGGCATTAAGGTCCTTTGCCTCTCTGAAATTATCTGCCGAAAGTTTTTCAGCATAAGCATCATCAGCAGCAGCAATGGCCTCTTCTGCCTTTCTTATACCTGCTTCGGCATATAGAACGGCAGACTTGTTATACGCTTCAACAGCCTTGGTATATGCCACATCGGCATTCTTGATGCTCTCTTCAGGTTTTTCATCTTTGATCATAACCTCATGTGCTGCCGCGATCTGCCTGTTGGCCTCGCCGAATTCCTCGGGGGCATACTCATCAGCTTTTACAGTTAAAGCCTTATCAATAGCCTGCTTGGCCTTTGACAGTTCATTGATGGGGATTTCATCCTGGCATGCCAGAATAAAAAGGGTGATAAATGACAATATTGCCGCTGATTTTCTGTACTTCATAAGGACCTCTCGGTTAAATAAATTGATTTTACAGCTGAAACGCCTTAACTGCTTCATACTCTGAATCGTATATTTCAAAAAAGGAGGTGAGCTTTGTAAGTTCAAAAACTTTTTTTACCGACGCGAATACATTTATAATTTTCAGCCCCCCCTGGTACTTTTTAAGATTGGAAAGACTGGATATAAGCGCGCCTATACCTGATGAATCAATATAGGTAACTTCTTTAAGATTTATAATTACATTATATTTCTTCTGATCAATAAGCTTATTGACTATATCCTTTATCTCTGGTGCGTTATAAAGATCTATTTCGCCTGAAATATCGAGTATGACGACCTCTCCTTTTGCTCTGGAACTTATGTCCATAGAGATCATTCCTCCTTGTAACAAAGACTGTTTAACACTTTAAAGCCATATTAAAACTGCTGTCAAGCTTTATAAAATAACAACATATAGATATAATGACACAAAAACAGCTCCACTATAGAATAAAAACTTTCGGGAGATTTTCCGCTAGTTAGTATAATAATATGATATATTTTTATTTAATGATACTATTTTATTCATAAAGAGTGGAATATAAAAGCATTTTTTTGAAAAAAAGCGGTAATTATTCCCCAAACACCCCGTGAAGCATGCCTAAACAGCCTCCCGGTGATAAATCACATAATGGATACCCGTCTTCACGGGGATGACAAATTCATTACCCTTTGCGTCTTAGCGGCTTTGCGAGAGACATGTTAAGTTCATATACACCCGGTTAAAATCAGTTGACTTTAACAATCAGACGTGTTTAATAAAGTATCCGGCCATATTCTGATAATATTAAACATCTTACGTGGCAGGAAGTCACTTCCTGTTAAAAAGTTATTCTTAATACTACTCTGGATCATCTGGAGGTTTATTCAATGAACATATTCCGCATTTTATCATCTTATGATGGATCAATTAACGAACCCAATGTAAGCGCGTTTCTCGCCTATCTGCTTGATCCATATAGTAATCATGGAATCGCAGGTTTATTGCTACAGAAAATACTTGGAGAATTTTTAATTAAAGAAAAAACCTTTTTTATTACCCTGACCCGGAAAAGAATAAAAAAATAATCAAACGCTTTAATCAGAAAATTAACAGC
>JAAYBQ010000291.1 GCA_012730035.1 Spirochaetota bacterium | reverse complement strand
TTACACTGATGAGGCCTTTCTGGGGAAAATCTAATGATGAGCTCTTCAGGGGATTTGTAAAGCCATGCCTTGAGAGCTATACAGGCAACATGCGCAAGGGGGTTAATATTGTAAATTATGACGCGCCTGCTGCTCTATACTTTTACGGCTCGCCCTATTGCGATCCGGCTGATCCCTTAATCGCCGCCACATATTCCATGCTTGCCGCAGAGTCCATGGGCCTTGGCACATGCATGCTTGGGGCTGTTCATCCAATGATACAGAGCGGCGGAGCGGCAAAAAAGTTCAGGCATAAACAGGGGATCAGGTACAAGAGCAGAGAGGGATTGTTCGTTATAATGGGTTACCCGGCTGTTAAGTACACAAAGGCTATAAAAAGGTCATTCGCTTCTGTTGACTGGAGGTAATCAGCAGACTCTCAACCGATCACCTTTACCGCAACAGTACCGTAAAAATAAAACAGAACCAGCACTTAACCTTTTCATTCAGTTATGCCCAAACCTGCATAGCCTTTAAACTGATCAAGCCGGTCAAAGGGCGCTGCTGCCGTTACATAGCATTCATTGTAACCTTCAATGTATTCAGCGGCAAAAACAATCTTTGTGTTTTCTTCTATTTTTACTTCAATGGGCGGCACTCTATAATGAACAGATGGGCAATCATCCTGCCAGGGCCAGAAGGCTTTACGCCAGTGATACTCTGAAACAGCTATCACCAGGGGCCTGTCATTAAGCGAGCCTTTAAGTATTGTCAGAACCCTGACCCGGGCAGTTATGCCAGAAGCGCACCTGCTTTCATCTTTTACAACTGAATGTATTATTCCAGTGCCCAGTACAGGTGAACGCCTGACTTCATCTTCAAGGCTGCCTGAACTTCTGCTGTGAAAGAGCATAAAGGGCATCGAGCAGAACAGGAACACGAATAAATATTTTCTTTTCATAGGCTGAATCAATTCCACATTGACAAATTTATTTCAATAATTATTCCTAAAAATATCTGTTAGTACAATAAGATCTTTTTAATTCCCTTCGTCGGCGCAGGGAATAGAGCATTTTATTTCACAAAACAGTCAGGGTATTAACTCTGAATTAATTTTATATTTGTGCATGTTAATTATAATTTACCCCGGAAACTCGCGCAAAAGCCGGCAGATACAGCCGGTCGTGCAAAAAACAGGGTAAATTAATTTAAACAACCATCAGGGCGGCTTCAAGTCAAAAATATAACAGGTTTATTGATTAAATATAGTACGACAAAATGACGTTAAAAACTTTCATTTATTTTATTACCGCCATGCTCTGCTTTGAGTGGAGTATGACTGTTTATCGTCTTAACCGGCGGGCCGCTGCCAACCGGCTGTACGCGGCTGGTTCTTTTTTCTATGCCTTTTTTTCTCTTGCTTACGTGCAGATGCTCATATCACCGGATGCCGCCACATGCCGCACGTGGTATCTTATATATACCCCTCTTTATTTTATCGTCGTAGTTATTATAATTCATTTCCTATTCGAGGTCTCCGGATACCGCAAGCTCTCTAAAAAGCCGCTTTTTCTGGTCCTTCTGTACGGCAGCGGCATTTGTATTATCACCGGGGTGATATACTTTGCCCCGGTTGTAAAAAATTTTTATAAAAGCCCCGGGGGATGGTGGATCGTCTATGATCTCTCATCTCCCTGGACCTGGTTTGTGTTTAACTATTCCACTCTTCTTCTTGTGCCGGCCATTGCAGCCCTTTACAGCCGTTATAGAAACGCCGCCCCGGATAAGACCAGGCAACAGGCAGGGATGATAATGGCCGCCGCTACAGCTACCGCTTTTCTATCGCTGGTTCAGAATTTACTCACCCTGCTGCTGCCCGTAGAAATAACGATGCTCCTGGGTGATACCTATTTCCAGGCGGTCGCAATTTTTTTTATCGGAATTATGCGGTTCGCAATCTGGAAATACAGGCTTATGACCGTGGAGCCTGCAAGCTCCGCGTCCGAAATTTTCAGCAGTATAAGCAACGCGGTTTTTCTGGCTGATGGCCACGGAGATGTGGTTTTCATGAACAACCGCGCCAGCGAGATTGTCCCGGCTGACAGTTCAAATTGCGGTAAACTCACCCTGACCGCACTGTTCAGGGAAAACGAATCATTTCAACGGGACCTGCACAACATTCTTTCAGGCAGAACGATGTCACGACCGGTAACACTGAACATTGCGCTCAGGGGCCTTAAACTTGTTGTAGAGCTCTGCATGTACCCGCTGATAGATGAATCAGGTTGCTGCGCCGGTGTTCTGGCCATTACGCGCCAGCAGCCCGGGCTTGATGAACTGCAGCGGCAGGCAGGGCTTACGGAACGCGAGCTCGAGGTGCTGCTCCTGATTGGAGGCGGCCTTTCTGCCGGGGAGATAGCAAATGAGTGCGAAATAAGCCTGCAGACCGCTAAAAGCCACATTCACAGCATATACCACAAAACAGGCCTTAAGAATCGCGTGGATTTGACAAATCTTCTTAATAAACACTCCTGATAATTTATCAGTAATTATTCGTAAAAATAGTTCCAGTGCAATGTGATGATTAAATTCCTTCCGCCGCCGAAGGCGGCGTGAGGAATTAACATTGATTATTAATTATTTTTTATTCCCTCAATCGTTCGATGGATGGCTCAAGAGGTTATCTATTGTATATTTTAGATAAAATTTATCATAATGTTCCAGGAGGAATACATTGAAGAAAGTTATTATATTCATGAACTTGTTATTAGCTCTTATAATTGCCGGGTGCGGCGGAGGCGGCGGTGGTGAAGATGTAGATACGGTAATAAACATCTCTGAAATAACCGGCGTTTCTACGCCTGTTGTTGGTGCCACACCTGTAACAACAATAACCGAAACAGACCAGTACACGGGGACAGTAAGCTGGAGCCCTTCGGACGCAACCTTTGGTTATAAAGTTTATACAGCAACCATTACTCTGACAGCAAAATCGGGATACACGCTCACAGGAGTATCCGAGGATTTCTTTACAGTGACCGGAACAACCGATACGAACCCTGCTGACTCAGGTGTGGTAACAGCT
>JAAYBQ010000290.1 GCA_012730035.1 Spirochaetota bacterium | reverse complement strand
GGCCTGATGTTTGAACAGGCCCAATCAATGTACTGCTTTAGTACTGAAGATAAAAAGGAAGCTGTTGAAGCCTTCATTGAAAAAAGAAAACCAGTTTTCCAAGATAAATAAAAATAAATCTGCAGGGCCGCATGACGGCCCTTTTATTTTCATGACGATAAATTTAATACGAGCCAGGCTGATTCAAAGAAAAAACCGCTTTGTTGCATCCGTTCTGATAGACAATACCGAAACAGAAGTTTACGTCCCCAATACCGGAAGGCTTTCTGAACTTGCTATTCCCGGAGCCCGATGCCTTCTTGCTGAATCTTCTGGCAGATACAGGTACAAATTACTTTACATTTTTAACAATGGTTTTCCTGTTATGATAGACTCCACTTTAAGCAATTCTCTTTTTGCAGAACTTCTGGTTTCAAAAAAAGTCCCGGGCCTGGAAAAATTTAAACTACTTAGAAGAGAACCTGTTTACGGCAGGCACAGGTTCGACTTTCTTATCGCAGAAAACAAAAACAGCTGTTATGTTGAACTTAAATCATGCACCCTCTTCTATCGCGACGTCGCGTCTTTCCCTGACGCTGTAAGCAGCAGGGCCTCTGAACATATACGCGAACTGGCAAAAATACCTGAAAGCAGACTCGTAATCCTCGTACTCAACAATTCCGCAGAGGTTTTTATCCCAAACTATCACACAGATTATGAATTTTACAAAACACTCAAAGAAAACAGTGACCGGATTGTTATTTCATCTTTCAGAATTGATTATAACGATCAACTTGAGATTAAACGGATCTTTCCTGTTCCAGTTATAATCCCCGAGGTTTCAAAGAAAGGTTTCTTTTTCATGGTAATCTCTGATGATAATAATTTTTACATTTATATTTCGGGGGAATGCTCTGACGTATTTGATGAAATCAAAAAAATTAAGCGCAGAAGGTCAGCCCTAAAGGATTCACTCTTTTCGGCCAACCCAATCAGGATACTAAAGGATTTTCCCGTAATTACAGATAATCTTTCAACAGGGAACACCATTGAACTCTTCACAAATTCGGGTGGAATAAAAATTAAAGGAACGTCATCTTGTAGCAGCAGTGTCTTCAGATTCAAACATAATCCACTGGAGCAGAGATGGTTCCATGAACACGTGCTAAAATTAAGGTTTTCACCCTACACGTCAGAGCGGTAGAGTCAGCCGAACAGCCTTTTTTCAATATCATGCCTGCCAATCTTTTTTAGCCTGCGCCTAAGTTTCTCCTTGTTCTCCTGCCTGTACCAGAATAGAAAACTTCGCTGATCATTCCGGTCATCCGCTGATCTGGCGCAGTATATTTTTTTACCATTGTAAGGATCAAAACCGCAATAATATATTACAGATGATAACGTCATAGGCGTAGGTGTAAAATCCTGCACCTGTTCAAGCCTGAATCCGTCATCCTTTGTCTCTGCAGCAAGTTCAGCCATATCCTCGAGCTGCGAACCCGGATGCGATGATATAAAATAAGGAACCAGATGCTGTTTAAGCCCTGCCTGCTGCGACAGTGTTCTGAATTGAGCCATGAATTTTCTGAAAACAGAATATGACGGTTTACGCATAACACTGAGTACACGATCTGATGTATGTTCAGGGGCAACTTTGAGTCTGCCGGAAACATGACGGGTAACAAGTACCTTTATATATTCTTCGCAGCGGAAGGCTCTGCGTTTTGATTCATCCCCTGAAACAAGCATGTCGTATCGCACGCCGCTTGAAACAAATATTTTTTTTACTCCTTTTACTGCTGCGGCTTTGTCGTAGAGCTCAATAAGCGGCGTGTGGTCATAGTTCAGATTGCTACAGATAGAAGGATAGATGCATGAGGGTCTTGCGCATTTTACGCAAAGTTTAAGATCCGCTCCCTCCATCATGTACATGTTTGCGGATGGACCGCCTATGTCAGACACGTATCCCTTAAAATCAGGCATAGCTGCAACTTTTTCAACTTCTGAAATGATTGAAGCCTGCGACCTGCTGACAACATTCTTGCCCTGATGGGCCGTAATTGCACAGAAACTGCATCCGCCAAAACAGCCCCTGTGAGCAGTGACCGAATGACGTATCATTTCGTAAGCCGGCACGCCCCCCTTCTTTGCATACTTTGGATGCGGAAGCCGTGTAAATGGAAGATTTGAATAATGGTCCAGCTCCCCGGTAGTAATGTTCACACACGGTGGATTGACAACAATGTAACCAGCACCACATCTCTGCACAAAACGTACAGGCTCCATGCTGTTCCCGGCCTTCTCTGTTACCATATAATTATCAGCAAATTTATGCTTTGACGCAAGGCATTCCTCATGCGAATAAAGCTCCACCGTGCTCCAGTTAATGTTATGCGGTATATCGTCAATGCTGGCGATCCGGAAGCAGGTCTGTTCAAGCCCCATGATCGTGTTCATGTCCTCTCCCTTTATTACATCGTCAAGCAGCCTGTTGAGCGCCTTTTCAGCCATTCCGTAGATTACCATGTCGGGCGAAGCACCGCAGAGTACAGATGGTCTCAGGGAATCTGACCAGTAATCATAATGAGTCAGTCTTCTGAGCGAAGCCTCGATCCCTCCCGCAACAACAGGCACATCGGGATAGAGTTCTTTAAGTATGCGGCAGTAGACGGTCAATGCGTAATCCGGCCTGAACCCGGATTTTCCATCGGGGCTGTATGCATCATCTGAACGCAAGCGCCTGTTCGCAGTGTAGTGATTAACCATTGAATCCATGCATCCTGAAGTCACCGCAAAGAAAAGTTCAGGCCTGCCGAACTTTGTAAAATCGCGCAAATCGTCGCGCCAGTTGGGCTGGGGGACTATGGCAACACGAAGTCCCCTGCTTTCAATCAGCCTCGCTATAACAGCACTGCCAAATGCAGGGTGATCAACATAGGCATCACCGGAAAACAATATAACATCAATCCTGTCCCATCCGCGCGCCTCTGCATCCTTTTTTGTAACAGGCAGCCAGTCTTTTAATGTGCAGGCAGTTTTCAATTAATTATGCTCTCCCGGGGGATTGGAATGTATTTAATGAAGGATGTTTCAACACGACCATGGTACTCTCTGCGCGCGCAGAGATCCGGCCGGAATCTCTTTGAGATCTGCAGCCTACCTGTCGCTGATTTTCGAAAAATCTATTAATCCCCTGAAGTTCCCGAGAATATTTTCAAGAATGTAAAGCCTGTTATCGCGGATTTCAGTGCGTTTATCCATAACAAGCACTTTGTCAAAAAAACTGTCAATGACCGGTTTTGCGCCGGTTATAAGCTCGAAAAGATCAATGTACCTGCTATCTGCAATAAAACTGCCGATTTCACCGGCCTTGTCTGTAAAAAACCTGAACAGATCCTTCTCCTCTTTCTCTTCCATAAACTCTTCACTGAACTTAAGGCTATACGAACTGTTATCTTTCCTGAAACCGCTGACTATGTTATTCATCCTCTTAAATCCCAGCAGAAGCTGTGAAAACTTTTCGTCGCTCCTGAAACTGTTAAGGGCCTTTGCGCGCCTGTATAACTCAAGGTAATCCGAAGTGCCAGTTGTCATGCACGCGTCAATCTCGTCATACCTGAATCCTTCATCGGTAAAAATTGTCCTTGCCCGCACACTGATAAATTCAAGAATCTTATCTGTAAGTTCCACGCCCGACCTGTAGTTTGCTGCTACCGAGTTGAGCAGCCTTGACATGTCAACATTCAGGTTATTGCGTACCAGCAGTTCAACAACCGCATTTGCCTGTCGCCGGAGTGCGTAAGGGTCCTGGGAACCTTTTGGTATATTCCCCACGGAAAACGATCCGAAAATATTGTCAATCTTCTCTGACAGTGATGTTACAACAGAAACAATCGCCGAGGGAACAACATCTCCGCTAAAACGAGGCATGTACTGTTCATTTATCGCCTCTGCCACCTCTTTATCCTCGCCATCATTGATTGCGTAGATTCTGCCCACCCTTCCCTGGAGTGACGCGAATTCATAGACCATGGCTGTATCAAGGTCAGCCTTGGAGAGAAACACTGCACGCTCAATTTTACTTTTTGTACTGCCATCAAGTTCAAGCTCACCGCATAGGTTTAATGCAATCGATTTCATTCTTTCAATCTTGTCATAAATCGAACCCAGCTCCTTGTGAAAAAGAACACTCTTGAGAGACTCTACCCTGTCTGCAAGCTTCAGCTTCGCGTCCTCTGTATAGAAAAATCCTGCATCATTGAACCTTGCAGATATGACTTTCACGTTACCCCTTATAATAAAAGCAGTGACCGGATTGTTTGAAACTGCAAGAAAACTGTTCATCAGCCTGCCGTTCTGATCAAGAATGGCGAAATTCTTTTGGTGTTCCTTCATCTCAGTTATAAGAACAATGTCGGGGATCTTGAGAAAGTCCGGATTAAAATGGCATGTCGCGATATAGGGCTGTTCAACCAGGTATGTTACGGTATCGAGAAGATCTTCATCTTCGTTCAGTATGCCGCCCGCCTTCACGGCTGCATCCGCAAGCGCCCTGCGGATTTTTTCTTTCCTGTCATCCTGGTTAAGTATTACACCATTATCATTCAGTATTTTTTCGTAAAAAGATATCTTTTCTATTTCGACCATTCTGTTAAACTGCACAAAATGCCCGCGAGTTCTTGTACCGGCAGTAATACCTTCAATCTCAAAGGGGATCAGCCTGTCGTTAAACATAAGCACAAAATAATTAATAGGCCTGGGGAACGTAAGTTTCTTGTTACTCCACTTCATCCTCTTGGGAAAAGGGATGGAGTTTACCGCTTCGGTTACAATCGCAGGGATAATTTCCTCCGTCTTCCCGGCGTCAAGCTGCTTGCAGGCGTATATATATTTCCCTTTATCAGTCTCTACAACCTTCAGGTCTTTTGCTTCAACCCCGTTGCCCTTCATAAAACCCTGCAGCGCTTTTGTAGGATTTCCATCACTGTCGTACGCAGCCTGTGCTGAGGGGCCTTTAAGTTCTGCAATTTCACTTCTCTGGCCCGAAGCCAGCCCCGAAATAAGAACAGCAAATCTTCTGGGAGTTGCATAAACCTCTATAGCCGTGAAATCGACACGGTCATGTGTCAGCTTTTCGCTGAAAATTGTTTTAAGCGAGTTTATCGCAGGTGGAATGTACCCGGCCGGAATCTCCTCTGTTCCTATCTCAAATAAAAAATTGGCATTAGAAAGCATACAGTTCTCCGGAAAAATATAATTAAGATTGAAACCTTTTATGAAATCCAATGTCATTCCCGTGCTGACGGGAATCCATAACTGTTATGACAAGACTGGATTTCCTTTTTTAAAGGAAATGACCGAAAGTTGTTAATTATTCGCTGGATATTATAAATCACACATTTAGTGAGGTATTACAGAGAGCTGTAAATGAGTCAATAAATTTTTAGAAGGGGCCTGTTCCGGGCTGTTTGTAATGCGGAATACTACTTTTTAAGATACTTCCTGGGATTGGTATGCCCGCCCTGCTTTATAAGTTCAAAATGGAGGTGGGGGCCTGTCGATCTGCCGGTATTTCCACTTTTCGCGATGACCTGCCCCTGTTTTACGTACTGACCCTCTTTAACATAAATCCTTGAAAGATGACCGTAAAGACTTTTCCATCCGCCGGGATGAGCGATAATTACGGCATAACCATAACCGCCCATCCAGCCCGAAAAGGTAACCTTGCCATACTTGGTTGACTTTACGCTCTGGTACCTGGCTGCTATATCGATGCCCTTGTGAAATTCCCTGTAGTCGCCGTTAAAGGGACTTCTTCTCCAGCCGAAACCGGATGTTATACGTCTTGACCCCACCGGCCACAGATAACCGTCAAATATATTCTGCGGTTTTGCGTCGGGAATAAAGACCAGTTCTCCAACTGGAACAAAATCAGGATTTATAAGACTATTCTCTGCCAGGATTTTTTCAACAGGAATTCTGTACCTGGCCGCGAGTCCTGCCACAGTGTTTCCCGCTCTCATATTGTAAAGGATGCCGTCCTTGTTCGGGATGCGCAACACGATCCCGGATGCCACGTTGTCGTATGAAGTAAGGTTATTGCTGCCGCAGATAGTATCGACCGACACTCCGAATTTTTTTGCTATAAGGCTGAGGCTTTCACCCCGTTTAACCCTGTATGTCTTTATCTTTAATGCTGAGTCTTCAGAAGGAAGGGTAAAATCTGTTTTTTCTGAAAGTAGAAGTTCATTCTTCAGTTTTTCATCATCTTCAATATTTTTTATATCTGAACTGCCAATAAATTTTTCACCGCCCTCAAAAGATCCTTCAACTTCGTCCATGTCCGTCTGGGCAATCAGGTTGTCATCAGCCGTAGCACCGTCAAGTGGAATGACTGTGATGATTATTGAAGTAATAACAAGCAGGCCCATAAACATTGCAGCAGCCCGGGAATAACGGAAAATATCTTTTTTATATATATTCCTGATATATGTTCCCTTGCTGCCGATATAAATTAATACAACTTCGTGGGTGAAGATGTTAATCGTCAGCTTTCCAATCTTGTATGTATTGAATCCCTTTTTAAACATTTTTCTGTTCAAATACCACTAACTGGTCCTAATAATTATCGGATAAATATCCTCTTAATAAAACTATTTTTTATCAACCGGTCTGGCTGCAGCTGCTCCGCCATAAGATTCTTCAATAAACTTTTTACAGTCACGCTTGGGCCCGCCTGTTATTATTATCTGACCCTGTGCCACGACTCCCCTTTGAATGGAAATAGCAGGCGCAACTATATCGCCAAGCACCTTCGCAGTCTCAAGAAGCCTGACCTCCTGTTCTGCGTAGATGTTACCAATAACAGTGCCGGCTATAACAACAGACCTGGCCCGTATATCGGTTTTAACTTTCCCTTTTTCACCAACGACCAGTTCATCATCGGTCTTTATTTCACCCTCAAACTTTCCGTCAATCTTGAGTGATCCGCTGATATAAAACTTACCCTCAAAGCTGGATCCCTCTCCGATTGTACTGTTCATTCCTTCAGTTTTTGGTGCCATATCTCACTCCGTCCTGGTAATTCATTCAAATTTATCGATACATATTATGTCCCGCCCGGCAGGGTTAACTAATACAATTATGTGCATAAAACAATGTATCACAAATTACGAATAATCAGATCATAATAAAAATAAAAAATAAATATGTCCACAATAATTAGCAGGTGATTACAAAAACTATGCTTTTAAATCTCCCGGAGCCCTGCGGGGCTTTTAACGCGGCGTGCTCTTAAAGTGGGCTCTTTTAAAGATTAAGGTCAAATTTTTCCGGCTTACTGTTTTTAAGCTTACCCACTGAAATAAGAGAGAGTTTTTTATCTTTCAATATTCTCTCTGCTACGCGCATGTAATCGTCCATTGATATTTGGTCAACTATTCTTACAATTTCCTCAAATGAAAAAGACCTTCCGTATGTCATTTCATTTCTTGCAAGCTGACTCATTCTCACTTCATTGCTTTCGAGGCTCAATGCAAGGTTGCCTTTCATATAGGTCTTGGTATCCTCAAGTTCCTGCTTTGTTATACCTTCATGAAGCATGGACCTGCATTCCTTCATTATCAGTTCAATGGTATAATCAAATTTTTTAGGAACGGTGGCGCAATAAATTCCGAATATGCCGCAATCAGCATAAGAAGAATGAAATGAATAAATCGAATAACTGATCCCCTCCTTTTCCCTGATGTTCTGGAAAAGCCTTGATGACATGCTGCCGCCAAGAATAGTGCTTAAAATATAAAGCCCCCACCTGTCTTCGTCACCGCGCCTGATCCCTTCAAGTCCAAGGCAGAAATGAACCTGCTCCAGGTCCTTCTCCATGTGCTGGTGGTAAATTCTCTGCGGCGGCATGATTACGGTCTCGGCAGGTCCGGAAACAGCACTTTTTCTTTTACCGAAATATTTAAGTATCAGGTCCCTGGCCCGGTCTTCAGTGAAACTGCCGGCTATGACCAGTATTGTATTTTCATCCAGGTAGTGTTCATCGCAGAACCCGACCAGAGATTCCCTCGTAGTACTCTCTATACCTTCAACGCTGCCAAGTATTGAATGGCTCAGGGGATGGCCGGAAAGCATCTTCTCCATGAAAAGGTCGTGGATGTACTCATCCGGAGTATCCTCGTACATCCTGATCTCCTCCACTATTACATTCTTTTCTTTTTCCAGTTCAGCCGGATCGAACAGAGAATTGTGATACATGTCCGAAAGAATGTCAATGGCAAGCTCAAGATAATCCGACACCACATTTATATAATAGCAGGTATATTCCCTGTTGGTCGCTGCATTGTGCTGGCCGCCAACGCGGTCAACACTCTGCGCAATCTGCCTGGCAGAATATTTTTCAGTCCCTTTAAAAAGCATATGCTCAACAAAGTGAGCATATCCGTACTGATCAGGCCGTTCATCCCTTGAACCTTTGTTTATCCAGAGGCCGACTGAAACCGATACTACCCCTGTTACAGGTTCAAGGAGAACAGTCAGGCCGTTTTCCTGTTTGTATTTTATTACCATTTATTCGCTCTGTTCCATTGCTTCCTTTCTGCTCAGGTCAATGCGGCCCTGACGGTCAATCTTGATAACCTTAACCTTCATTTTATCGCCAACGTTGCAGATATCAGTAACCTGCTTGACTCTTGTAGTATCAAGATTTGAAATATGAACAAGCCCCTCTTTGCCGGGTGCTATTTCTACAAATGCACCGAACTCCATAATTTTCTTAACGGTACCGTCATAGACAGTGCCAACCTCGACATCCTCTGATATGCCCAAAATAATTTTTTCAGCTCTTTCGATCGATTCAAGCTTCACTGCAGAAATAACAACAGTTCCATCATCATCTATATTGATCTCTGCACCGGTCTCTTCAACAATCTTCTTGATCATCTTTCCGCCAGGGCCGATAATCTCGCCTATCTTGTCGGTCTTAACCTTGATAACCCTGATTTTGGGCGCCCATACAGATACCGAAGACTCAGGTTTTGAACAGAAACTGTTCATAGTACTGAGTATATGCATCCTGCCCTCTTTTGCCTGGTCAAGAGCTACCTTCATAATCTCGGGTGTTATTCCCTCTATCTTGATGTCCAGCTGGAAGGCTGTAATACCTGTCTCTGTACCTGCAACCTTGAAGTCCATGTCGCCAAGGTGATCCTCTAAACCCTGTATGTCGCTCACGACGGCCCACTTGTCACCTTCCATAATAAGCCCCATGGCTATACCTGCCACAGCCGCCTTGATTGGAACACCCGCATTAAAGAGTGCAAGCGAACCTGAACAGACACTGGCCATAGAGGATGAACCGTTCGATTCAAGTATTTCAGATACCTGTCTTATTGTGTACGAAAAGGATGCCTGGTCCGGTATAACCCATTCCAGCGCTCTTTCTGCAAGCATACCGTGCCCAATCTCTCTGCGTCCCGGGCTCCCTGTACGGCCTGTTTCACCTACCGAGAAGGGGGGAAAGTTATAATGAAGCATAAACCTCTTGGTTGTAAAACCTTCAAGGTTATCCATCTTCTGAACCTCAGAGAGAGTTCCCAGCGTGGTAATTCCAAGGCTCTGAGTCTCACCGCGGGTAAATACCGCAGATCCGTGAGTCCTGGGGAGTACTCCCATCTTTATGTCTATGGGTCTTATGTCTTTAAGTCCGCGGCCGTCTGCGCGCGCACCCTCGTCAAGAATCCTGCTACGCATTATCTCGCCGTCAAGGGCATCAACAAATCCCGCTATCTGGCCTGCTGTATCAGGGAACTGTTCTTTAAGTTCCTCTTTAACACGCGCCAGTATTTCCGCCCTGGCAACTTCACGCGGCAGCTTGGTGGTGATACTCTTCAGGTTTACAAGATCATTGTAACATTTATCCCTGACTGCTTTTTTAAGCTCAAGGTCAGGAGTATAGGGTTTATAGACAAATTCCGGCTTGTTTACAGCCTTCTTAAGCTCTTCCTGTACTTCGCAAATCTTCACAATATTTTCATGTGCAAAGATTACCGCTGCCAGCATATCATCTTCGGATACATTTTTTGAACAGCCTTCGATCATAGTTACGGCTTTCTTTGTTCCGGCAACAACAAGGTCAATGTCGCTCTCTTCGGATTCTTTAAATGTAGGATTAACTATCATCTGCCCGTTTATACGCCCGACCCTTACTGCGCCCACCGGTCCATGGAAAGGCATACCCGAAACTATAAGTGCGGCCGATGCAGCATTGATCGCCATAACATCCTGCTGGTTTACGCTGTCAGCCGATAGAGTGTAGATAATAACCTGCACCTCGTTAACAAAATTTTCAGGGAATAGCGGACGAAGAGGCCTGTCTGTAAGCCTTGACACAAGGATTTCCCTGTCGCTTGGCCTGGTTTCCCTCTTGATAAAACCCCCGGGAATTTTTCCAGCTGCATAAGCCTTTTCCCTGTAGTCCACTGTGAGCGGGAAAAAATCCTGCCCCTCCTTAATACTCCTTGATGCAACGGCAGATGCAAAAACCGAAACCTCTCCATACGATACAACCACTGCTTCGTCGGCCTGTTTCGCAAGATATCCTGTATTAAAATTAAGTTTTTCTTTTCCAATCTGTAAGCTAAAATTTACTGTCATTCAACCATCTCTCCTAATTACTTTGTAGATCCCGGGTATAATTGCATAAGCGTATACCCGGGATCCTGAATTATACCCCGCGACTATCTTCTCAGACCGAGGTCTTTGATCATTGATCTGTACTTCTCAAGATCCTTCTTCTTTAGATAGTCAAGAAGCCTTCTTCTCTGTCCTACCAGTTTGAGCAGTCCCCTGCGTGAATGATGGTCTTTCTGGTGCACTTTAAAATGCTCTGTAAGCAGGTTGATCCTGTCTGTAAGCAGTGCGATCTGTACCTCGGGTGAACCTGTGTCACCATCATGTCTTTTGAATTTTCCGATTATTTCCGCCTTGGCCGTCATATCGTTTTATATCCTCCTGTTAATACGATTCCATTTTGTTAAATACTGAATGATAATTAATCCACCATGAATCGATATCCATATCTGCAATTGCTATCAATTCTTCATGGCTGTCGAAAACCAGATAGGTTTCTAAAGCCTTGATCTCATGGTCCACCACCTCATCTCTTTTAAAACATGCGCCATTTAATACTTTTGCCGCGCCAGCCTCATCAAGAATAATCCTGCCAAAGCTACACAGTGCGGCAGCAGGATCCAGTGCAAAGAAAGCCGGAATTTTACACCCTGCATAAGCCTCAACATCTTCAGCAGACGCTGCATTCTCTACGAGAAACTTTCCGGATTCTGTCCTTCTCAGTTCCTGCAGACAGGCTCCTG
Organism: Spirochaetota bacterium; assembly: GCA_012730035.1. Classification (GTDB taxonomy): domain Bacteria; phylum Spirochaetota; class UBA4802; order UBA4802; family UBA5550; genus JAAYBQ01. The sequence continues at coordinate 8,543 of JAAYBQ010000290.1, read as the reverse complement.
TTCCCAGCACCTCTCCAAGATCACGTGCTATCGATCTTATGTATGTGCCTTTTGAACAGGCGATATCGAAATCAACCGTTCCATTATCACAATCGATTGCGATAATGTCCGCCCTTGTTATGGTAATATTTCTGCCTTCAAGGGTAACTGTTTCACCCCTGCGTACCCTGTCAGAGGCCCTCTCGCCCCTTATCTTGAGCGAAGAATACTCGGGAGGAACCTGAACTGAATCGCCGATAAACCGGGCCATCGCCTCCCTGATGGTAAACTCGTTAATATTCTGCAGATCATTCCGGGAAACAACTTCACCTGTTATGTCGCAGGTATCAGTGACAATCCCCAGCCTGATCTTCCCGGTGTACCGCTTATTGCTCTCAAGAAAATACCTTGTGAGCTTTGTGGCCTGTCCCGTGCAGATGACAAGCAGTCCTGATGCGAACTTATCCAGAGTCCCTGAATGGCCTATCTTCTTTATCCGGGCGATCCTCCTGATTTTCGAAATAAAATCAAAAGAGGTTATTCCCGCCGGTTTATCAAGCAGAAGAACCGCGTTATCAAGTCCTTTTATTTTCACAAATGCGTTCTGCTAATCTTCGCTGTTTTCTCCGGAATCAGGATCAATTTTATTATCCTTTACTCCCGGAAGATTATTAATTTTACCTACCATCTCCACAGCCTCTTCGACCGATTTATCGAGATAGAAATATACTCTCGGCAGTATCCTTATCTTGAGCTCTTTGCCCAGAAGCTTCTGAACATATCCGCTTGAGGATCTTATACCCTCCATTCCCTTGCGCACTTCAGCGGAACTGCCCAGTATCGAAATACCGATTTTAGCCTCGGCATAATCTTTGCTGAGTTCAACACCGGTCACGGTTACAAAACCTATGCGCGGATCTTTAAGTTCCCTCATTATTATCTCGGAAACAATTCTTCTAATCAGCTCTTCCAGCCTGTCTTTTCTATACTTCATTAAACCCTTGCTTACGAAAGCTTTTTCGCTGTTTCAATCACTTCATAAGCTTCAAAGTGATCGTTATCTTTAATATCATTAAAATCGGTCAGTGCAAAACCGAATTCCTGTCCTGCCTCAACTACCGAAACATCATCCTTGTATCTTTTAAGTGAACTCAGTGTGCCATCGAATACAACAACACCGTCCCTGATTATTCTCATTTTTGATTTACGGCTGACCTTGCCCGACATACAGACTGAGCCAGCGATTGTACCAACTTTTGACACTTTAAATATCTGCCTGATCTCGCCGGTGCCGGTAACCTTCTGCTCGATAATCGGAGAGAGCATACCCTCCATTGCAGCCTTAATGTCATCAGTTGCTTCAAAAATAATGTTGTAGAACTTGATTGAAACATTCTCTTTGTCCGCAAGATCGGAAACCTTTCCGGTCGGCCTGACATGGTAGCCAATAATTATCGCGTTCGAAGCCGACGCCAGCATAACATCCGAATCGTTAATACCGCCCGTACCCGAATGTATAACCTTGACGCGCACCTCACTGTTTGAAAGCTTCTCAAGTGATTCGGTCAGAGCCTGGGACGATCCGTCAACATCCGCCTTGACTATAATGCAGAGTTCCTGAACCTCACCCTCTTTTATCATCTCGTTAAGTGACTCAAGTGTAACCTTTCTAACCTTCTTGGCTGATTCTATACGTTTATATTCAAGACGTTTCTGTGATATCTGCTTGGCAAACCTGTCGGTCTCAACACCCTCAAAAGGATCACCGGCAGCAGGCACGCCTGATATGCCGAGGATTTCAACAGGAGCCGAAGGACCTGCCTCCTGTATAGGTAAACCCTTGTCGTCAAACATGGCCCTTATCTTGCCCGAGTACATACCTACAACAAATGAATCACCTACATGCAGCGTGCCGGACTGCACAAGAACCGTGCAGACTGCGCCGCGTCCCGGATCAAGACGGGACTCAATAACAGTTCCTTTACCTATAAGTTTGGGGTTTGATCTCAGTTCAAGCATCTCTGCCTGTATAATAACCAGTTCAAGAAGATCTTCAATGTTCTGATTCTTCTTTGCACTTATCTCTGCAAAAAGTGTTGTGCCGCCCCATTCTTCGGGCACAAGATCGTATGCCGTGAGTTCCTGCCTGACCTTGGCAGGATTGGCCTCCTCAAGGTCTATCTTGTTAATGGCAACAATGATCGGAACATTTGCGGCTTTGGCATGGCTGATTGCCTCTATTGTCTGCGGCATTACACCGTCATTAGCTGCAACCACAAGTATTACTATATCGGTTATGCTTGCTCCCCTTGCCCTCATTGTGGTGAATGCCGCGTGACCGGGAGTGTCAAGGAAGGTAATCTTTTTATCACGCACATTAACAGTATAGGCACCTATGTGCTGTGTAATACCGCCGAACTCGCTGTCTATTACATTAGCCTCCCTGATTGCGTCAAGAAGCTTGGTTTTACCATGGTCAACGTGTCCCATAACCGTAACAACAGGAGGACGGCTCGCATAATCTTCGGCTTTATCCTCCTGATCATTCTTGATAACCGTCTCGTCATAGAGAGTGACAACACCAACCTCAGTATTATATTCAGCCGCAAGTATTGATGCAGTATCAGAATCAATTGCCTGGTTGATGGTAGCCATTACACCCAGCTTCATCAGCTTGCCTATTACCTCACTGGCCTTAACGTTAAGTTTTTTGGCCAGTTCCCCTACCGTTACGCTCTCTGTTATATTAATTTTATCAGGAATTGAAACAAGCCTCTTTTGTTCCTGTGCGTGTTTCTTTTTAAGGATTATATCCTTTTCAATTTCTTCTTTTTCTTTTTTTGTAAGTCTTCTGAATTCCTTTTCTTTCTCTTTTTCTTTTTCCTTTTCTTTCTGCTGGCCTTTCTGTTTTTTTGCAGCTGCATCATCTATTTCAATGGATGCAGGAGCATCATCCTTACCACCGGGCCTTGGCCTGAATCCGCCACGGGCGCCTGCAGGTCCCTGCCCCTGGGGCCTGGGCCTTCCATCACCCCTGTTATCAGGTCTCTGTCCTCCGGGCCTTCCATCGGTTCTCTGTCCTGCCGGACGGTTATCTGTTCGCTGTCCTCCGGGTCTTCCGTCTGTGCGATAACCGCCGGGACGGTTGTCTGTTCTCTGTCCTCCGGGTCTTGCATCAGTCCTCTGCCCTCCGGGACGGCTGTCTGTACGCTGCCCGGCTCCCGCAGGTCTTTCCCTGCGATCTCCTCCCTGCTGGCCGTCCGGACGTCTTTCATAAGGTTTTCTGTCACCCTGTGTTCCATGTGACGGTCTCTGGGCGGGTCTCCTATCCTGCTGGCCTTCGCTTCCGGGTCTGGGTCCCCTTCCTGGTTCGACTTTCTTTTCAGCACCCGGTTCTTTTGTAATTTCAGATTCTACTGAAGTACCGGCCAGGCTCTCGTGTTCCTCAACAGCTGTTTCGGTTTCTCCGGATTCCTCGCCACGGGTAATTTCCATCCCTTTTTTCTTTTTAATATCGTTTGATACTTCGACTTTCTTTTTAAGCTTGATCTTCTTATTCTTTTTGGCCTTCTGTGCCTCTTCGACCTTTCTCTTTTTTACGCTTTCAATCCTTCTTTCAACGAGAAAGACTTCATTATCGTTCAACTCAGAGGATTCACCGGCACAGGAAATTCCAAGCTCCCTGCATATCTCAAGAACATCATCGTATAAAACAAAATTTTTTGTAGCAACTTCAATAGCTTTCATGCAGAATCCTGATTGTTTAAATTTTATTCATCTTTGCCGTCCGGGTTGTCGCTCTCTTCATCGACATCGCCATCTTCAAAATCAACCACATCAGCCAGAATTTCAAGTATGCGCTGTGCGGTCTTTTCACCAATACCGTCTATTTTCATAAGATCTTCAAATGATTTTTCAACAAGGTCTTCAACGGAGAATATACCGGCCTTTTCAAGCATCTTTATGACGCGTGGTTCAATATCCGAAAGTTCTTCAAGAGGAGTTTCATCACTATCCCTTGAGAAGAGCTGTTCGACAATAGCCCTTGAATCACTCGAACTGAGGAATTGCTGGTAATCATCTTCTGTTTTTATATCAATATCAAATCCGCACAGCCTTGAAGCAAGCCTTACATTGTGCCCGGCCCTGCCTACAGCCAGCGAATACTGGTCTCCATCGACAACGGCGATCACACCACCACTTGAAGTTTCAACAACCTCTCTAATCCTGGCAGGTGTAAGAGAATTCATTGCCATTATCTTTTTCTCGTCGCAGTACTCTACAACATCAATCTTTTCGCCTTCAATCTCGCGCACAATCGACTGGATCCTGATGCCCTTCATACCAACGCATGCACCAACCGAATCAACATCATCTCTGTCGCTTGTAACAGCAACCTTTGTTCTCATACCAGGCTCGCGCACAACCTTTACGATCCTTACGATGCCGTCATAGATTTCAGGAATCTCCATCTCAAAAAGCTTTTCTATAAACCTGGGGTGAGCCCTTGATAAAATTACATCGGGGCCCTTGGAGCTTCGCTGCACGGAAAGTATAAGAGCCTTGATCCTGTCCCCTGTTTTATACCTTTCAAGAGGTGACTGTTCCCTGGCAGGAAGAAGCCCCTCGGTCCTGCCCAGGTCAACAAACAGATTATCCCTGCTTTTTCTCTGAAGGTAACCATTTATCAGGTCTCCCTCTCGGCCATTGAATTCATTGAAAATAATATTCTTTTCAGCTTCCTTGATCTTCTGGATAATAACCTGCTTGGCTGTCTGTGCAGCTATTCTTCCGAAAGAATCAAATGGATTCTCTTCAACATATATCTCATCACCAAGACTGACATCTTTATTAATCTTTACTGCCCGCTCATAAGCAATCTCTTCAGCCGGGTTGTTCGGTTTTTTAACAACCATCTTCCTGGTTACTATCTGGACAGTATTTTTATCCCTGTCAAAAGCAACCCTTACGTTATCAACTGCTCCATACTGTTTTTTAAACGCTGAGAGCATCGCAGACTCGACGATATTTTCAATCTCGTCTCTGGGTATTCCCTTGTCCGTGGCAATCTGGTGCAGGGCTTCAAAAAAATTATTGCTCATTTTGGTAAACCTTTAATTTATTAATAATCTAGATTTGCATGAATTATATCATCATGTCTGATCAAAACCTTCTTCTTTTCTGTCTCGACCTCAATTCCTGTTTCAGAAACTGCAACAAGCCTGCCCTGAACCACCCTGTTTATATCACCATCAGCATAGACAATTTTTACCGGTGAATCAACAAACCTTATCAGTTCATCAATGTTTCTGAGTTTACGGTCTAAACCGGGTGAAGAGATTTCAAGAAAATAATTGGGCAGGATTCTGCTTCCATCAAGATTTGAACTGAGGTGTGCACTGAACTGTTCACAATCGCCGTGAGAAACGGGTTTAAGGGAGTCAATTTTTACCGTTATCTTTGAATTTTCGCCCTTCAGATAGATTGATGATTCATAAACCGTGTACCCTGTTTCTTCTGCTGTTTTGTTAATTATCTTCTGAATCTCGTCTTTAACCATAAGTTATACCATAAAAAAAGAGTGGCGCTGCCACTCCCTGAACGACATTATTATATAGGCCTTATTTTTTTCAACTGTTTTTCATTAATAACAGCAAAAGATAGTATTAATATCCGATTAATCCCAAAATTTGCATAAAATATCAGAGTTAATTCCTTAACTATTTTGTAGTATAAAATGATCTATTCCCTCCGTAGTCTTTGGCGGCGTAGGGAATTAAAACGATCTTATTGCACTAATAAATATTTTCAGGAATAATTACTGTAAAATATACTGCTTATTTTTTAAGCGATATATAACTGATCAAAGCTTACTCTTTAATATTAAGCCTGCCCGGAGTATCAGACTTTCAGTTTTATAATATCTTTGATTTTCATGTCGCCATAGAGTGCGTCCTTCTCGCCTGTATATGCATTAAGCGGGAAAATCGCCCCCTTTTCCGGTTGTTCCCTCTTCAGTACAGATTCCTCGAATTTTTCCCAGATATCAGTAACCTGTTCCACAAGAACTTTTACCAGCAATGGAACAGACTCATAGCGGAATCCCCGCTGATTTGCCGGATACTGCCACCTTGCCTGGTGAATGTTAAGCGCATCAAAATCGACGGCCCTGTAAGCTGGATAACGCACAAAAAAATCTGAGTATGTAAGGGGCTTTTCACACATCCTGTCCAGAACCTTCATCATCCTTTCACCGGTAGTTCTACGCATCCTGTAGCAGAACCTTATATTTGCAGGAATTCTATCCAGCTGCTTTACCCTGCCGATATCACCATCTATCACAGAATCGACCAGAGCGGGAAAGAACCTTGCAAACAGTTTGGGATTACTGCTCTTCAATGATCCAAGCAGCAGTACCTTTACCTGCGGCCAGATTGATCCTTTACTTCCGTTTTTCAATACAGGCAGCATTTCATCTATGGTCATGTTATACGCCGCAGAGAGCTCGCTTTTATACAGATAGTAATTATCGATGTTATAATGAAACTTCAGATTGGCTATTCTGTAATGGGTTCGTTCCATGTTCGACAGGGAAGACGGGAATCCGGAAAAATAAAAAGTAAACGGATGAATCGCTGCGTCAGCCGCGAGGTGGGACAGGTAACCAAGCAGGTATGCCCTCTGTATAGAGGACCACTCGTTCCTGCTGTCCTTCTGAGCTATAACCGCACCGGCCATGCTTTCCAGAAAAGATACGCATTCTGAATCATGCAGGTTGAACGCGATATCATTGCCGTAAATTTCACCCCGGCTATATACACTCATAAAATCAAAAATATCAGGACCGATTGAGCCAAAGAGTCCTGCACGCATATGCTCTTTGTCAGAAAAAAGTATTTCAAGCGATCGCATCATATGCGATCTGCTCCTGTTTTTGAACACGTTTTCAACAACGCGCCTGAATATGAAATTATGTGTGTATATTCCGGGCATTCTGCTCTTCCTGTATCACACCTGTACATGATTATATCAGGATGTCCAGCAATAAAAAATTGACTTATGCGCAGCGGATTATAACATACGATAACATAATCAACGAGGTAGAATTTTGAAATATACAGTACGCCCTCTTCTTAACGGTTTCTTTACAGTTGCGTTTAAGGGCGATGAAGTAATAAAGTTCCCTAAAGTAAACAATATACCTGCGTTCCTTTTTTTGGTTACATCAGAGAATGGGGAGCATATCGTTGTCGACACCGGTTTTGACATTTCTCATATTCCAGGCCCCGACTCGAGCGGGATAAAAGAAAGTCATCATGAAATTCCCGCTATGTTTGATATGCTCGGCATTGATCCGCTGAGTATAAAAAAACTGATACAGACACACCTCCACTGGGACCACGCTGCGGGCATAAAATATTTTCCCAATGCTGAAATTTACGTTCAGGCCGCGGAGTTCAACGGTTTATTCTCGCTGCGTGAATTTGAAGAGACTTCATTTGCCCCCCGCCACTGGCTTGACGCGCTGGACCGGTTTATCCTTGTTAACGGTGACACCGGGATTCTTCCCGGCATAAAACTGCTGCAGTCAGGGGGACATACTGAAGGTCACCAGGGGATACTTATTGCAGGCAGGGAAAAATCCATAGTACTAATCGGCGATTCACCATTTACCTATGAATGGCTCTGGACACTGGTTCCTGTATCTTTCTGGGAAAAATACAGGGCAACAACGGGCCGTAAATTTTTCTGGCAGGATGAATTGTCGCAACTTCTTCGCCAGTGGTACCATCTGCATAAACCTGCTGCAGGTCCGGCCCGTACTTACCGCTCAGTTGCTGAACTGAGGAATTGCGCAGAAATTGCCCTTTTCTCGCATGACCCCGGACTTAAGGGTAATGAAGTGTTCTGAATCAATCCTCCACATGAAAGCTTAGAACAGGCCTCTTTGAATATCTCACCACGTGTTCGCAGGTATTAAGATGCAGCATGTGGTTAAGCCCTTTTCTGACGTGATGCCCCATTATTATCAGGTCCACGTCCAGCTCATCAGCCTTTTCAAGTACTTTAGCCGAAGGTTCGCCCACTTCAACAATTGCCTCCATATCGGGATATTCGGTACGGTACCTGGACAAATAGCCATTAAGAATTTCACCTGATTCCTTTACCGCACTCTCCCTGAAATCCTCCCACAGTCTGTATGTATCAAAATAAAAATCAAGTTTCGGCAGTTCGGATATTACATGAAGTATATAGATCTTCGCCTTGATATGATCAGCAACCTCTATTGCCTTGCCGAGTACATCCTCGGGACGTTCATCGAAACCCAGGGCTATCAGTATTTTTTTCACATTCTTTTTCATACATGCCTCCATCAAAGGATTATAATATTATAATATACAATCACCGCTGCTTTTTCCAGAATTACTTTAAAACCTCAGTTTATAATTATTAACCCTGTACTTTGGCATGCCGATAATAAAATTGAACGATAATAACATGAAATTAGCCAGAATAAAATTCTTTTTAATACTCCTGCTTCTATCTGTTTTTCCTTTACAGGG
>JAAYBQ010000289.1 GCA_012730035.1 Spirochaetota bacterium | reverse complement strand
ACGCAAGACACCATACTCGGTTCGGCTGCTGGATGAAATTGAGAAAGCCCATGCTGATATATTCAATACACTGCTGCAGGTAATGGATTACGCCACCCTTACTGACAATACGGGCAAAAAAGCTGATTTCAGGAACGTGATAATTATAATGACGTCAAATGCGGGCGCCCGTGAAATAGGCAAGCGCCAGGTCGGTTTTGATGAACGCCACGTTAAACAGGATGCAATTGAGAGCGCCGTTGACAGGATCTTCTCGCCGGAGTTCCGCAACAGGCTGGATGCAGTGGTTACTTTTAATGACCTTGACGAGAAGATAGTCCTGGACATAGTGGGCAAGGAGATAGACACCTTTGCCGCGCAGCTTAAAGAGAAGAATGTTGAACTTGAGGTCACCGGGCGCTGCAGGGAATGGCTGGCAAAGAAAGGCTATTCAAGGGAGTTCGGCGCCCGCCAGATTGCACGCCTTGTGCAGGAGAAACTGAAGCCCTTTTTCGTCGACGAGGTTCTTTTCGGAAGACTTACCTCCGGCGGTCACGCGGTGGCCGATATTTCAGGCGATGATGTGGTCATTACAGTAACCGGCAGCTGAGATGCCCGTATTCAGACTGGGCCAGGAGCACGTTTTCCCGCCTGTTGAACTCGCAGAGCCTGATGGTCTTCTGGCGGTGGGCGGAGACCTTTCCGGGGGAAGGCTTCTTGAGGCTTATGCTCACGGTATATTCCCCTGGTTTTCCAACAGGGGCCCCGTAATGTGGTGGTCTCCCGATCCGCGCTTTGTAATACTGCCCGGCGGGCTTAAGGTCTCGCGAAGCATGAGGCAGGTTCTGCGCAGAAAAATTTTTGACATTACCATGGATACATCCTTCCGCGAGGTCATCACTTCGTGCAGCATGGCCAGGAGAAGGGACCGCGGCACCTGGATAACAAAAGAAATGATCGACGCCTACGTAAAACTCCATGAGAACGGGTATGCCCACTCTGTCGAGGCATGGGATAATGGAAAACTTGCAGGCGGTCTTTACGGTATATCCCTGGGCAGGACGTTTTTCGGAGAGTCTATGTTTTCAGATGTAAGCAATTCCTCAAAGGCCGCGTTTATTGTTCTGGCTGAAAAACTTTTTGCCACCGGTTTCAGTTTAATAGATTGCCAGGTACACACCGCTCACCTTGAAAGCCTGGGAGCAGTTTTCATCAGCCGCAGTGATTTTATAAACAGGGTGAATGACTCACTGAAACATGAAACCATCCGTGGTTCATGGAACGGGAATTCACTGCTGGAGTCACCGTCAGAAAATTATTCCGCTGAATAACTTTTCGATAATGCCGTTCATGTATCGCGCCTTATTTTTTCCCGAGTACCCGGAGACAATTATCACCACTCCTTTGCGTGAAAACATTCTTGTTTCGCTGATACGGTTGTTTCTGCCTTTGCATACAGTCCTGAAGTAATCCTCGCTGTTAATTCTGCCCCAGCCTTTTTCGACCATGCTGAATCCCCGTTCGCCGGACCACGATGAAGAGAAATCCTGCAGATTGACAGGCTGGGCGGGTATGGCATAGACCTCTATCCACCCGCTCCTGTCAGGACTTTCAAATTTCATGGCGCTGCCTGACTCACACTTAATCTCTGAAGTGTTCCAGCCTGGAGGTGGTTCAAACGTCACATTGACTCCCGCATAAGTTATGATCTCCTTTCTTGATTCACTGCCGGTATCGGCCGGGGACTTCCATGCGTTTTTCTCAGTCATTTTTCTGAGTTTTTCGGTGCAGTTGATGTCTATCTCCCTGAAGTTACGGCCGGTCATGGTCCAGTCTGCAACCCTGAGTCCGGGCTGGCTGTTTAAGACTTCCCGCATTCGCCTGATTTCACTTTCAGGAGGAACAAGTTCCACCCTGATCCCGCGTCCCGCGTAATACCTGCAGAGGGTTACGGCCCCGCTGAGTGCCTCGTTCCCTTCCCGCGCAAGAATTTCCCTGCCCGCTGTCTCTTTTTCCACCGCGCCGGGCGTGAAAGTTTTTACAAGCTGCAGAATGCTTCCGCTGTTGATTGCATCTGTGTATCTGCCTGAGCTTCCGCTTTTCTTTATTTCATCGTTTATTGTTTCATAGGTGTTTTTGTATTCTTTAAGGAACTGATCTGTTGAATTCATCGAGAGTACGGCGTCGGTACATTCTTTTGCAAATGCGAAGAGCGCGTCAGTCTCGAGCTGGGCAATCCTGACTTCAGATTCTGTGTTCGCTTTTTTCTTGCCCGCAAGTGCCTCATTGTAAAGGCTGTTGTATTCGTCATATTTGCGGCGTATCGAGGATGCCGCTGATGTCAGCTGCGCTCTGTATGACTGGTTGATCTTTGAGACCTGCCCGACCTGTTCCTTTGTCATGTTTTTTCTGAACTCCGGCGGTACGGTAAAGGATTTTGTGATGCGGCGGATATATTCAAGTGAGTCCTTTATGCCCTCTTTCACGACTCCATGGTTAGCCGGGTCGGGCATTTTTCCGAGTTCCGCAGATTTACCTGCAAGGTTTTCCATGAAGGTTATATATTCTGCGTAACGCTCAGATGTGTAGCGCAGGGATTCAAGGTATTCCACTGGCGTTGATGTACCTGCCGATGATACTGCCTCGATAAAGTCTGACGAGAGTTCCGCGTATACCATGAGCTCTGTTTTAATTTCGCTAAAATGTTTTTTTGAAGCTATGAATACCTCTTCATTGTATATTATTACTTTTGCGTTGTTCTTTTTTATGCCAGTGATCCTCAGTTCTTCTTTTTTGTATGCCGATTCATAAAGCCGTATGTGCTTCTCTGCTATGCCTCGCATGTTTTCACGGGCTGTCGAACTGAATGATTTTCCCGTAGCACCGTCAACCTTTCGCAGAAGGCCGGCCCTGTACTTGTCGATTGCATCAACTGCTGAATTCAGCTTTTTAAGATCGGGGATTGAATACGCCGGATTTCCGATTGCTGTGCTCCCGGTATCTGCTGATTGGTTAATCAGCGTTGACAGTGTACGGCGCGCGTTCGAGAAGATTATACGTCCGGAGTGTTCCACACCTTTGCCGCTGATTTGATCCTGCGGTATATTGTGCCGCGTTGCAAAGGTTTCGGCAGAGCGCTCCCTTTCGCGGTTGCTTATTGCTCTGGATTCGAGGAGTTTCCATTCGGGAACATTGCCAAGCAGTGTTTCGCTGAATTGCGGGTTGAATTCCTTAACAGCTGTCTGCATCTCCTTTATTGATTTTTCCATTATGATTTTTTCAAAATCTATGTCGTTTGAATTATAATCGGTTCTGCTGAGTTCATACTGGGTTGCACCGAGAATTTTTTTAAGGGACGAGGATTCAAACGCGGGGTAGTGTGCAATGGCCATCTCCATAATATACCCGAGTACAAGTTCGTTAACATTCGGCGCGCCTGCTTTAATTCCATCGACCTTTGCGGTATTTGCGCATGCGGCGATCCATGCCAGTACTTTTGTAAAGTATTCAGGGTCTGAAAGCCTGTCGTTAACAGCATTCAGGTACCAGGCGGATATAACCGGTATGGCAATCTCTGAAGTCCTTGATTCTATCTCTGAGACAGAGTACTTTCTTGTGTCAGCTCGCAGTGAACCGTCACGTGCTGCGTAACGTTCAAGCAGGGACTTTATGCTGTTTGAAGATTCAATTCCGCGGCCGAGAATATCCCGTACAATCTGCGGTATGTCACTGCTGCCGGTTGTTGAAAGCAGAGCAGTAAGGCTGGCACTGCGTTCTTGCCACCTCTGGATTCTGGCATCTGTTCCGTACCCCGACGCAATAACAGTAAAAAGGCTGAGAGTTATGCTTATTCCTTTAATTATCCTGAAATTCACCGTTTAATCCCCCCTGTAATTATCGGCAGCAGCCTTTTGCTATATGACATAATTATTAAGAGGCCTGGCTGGCTAATTATTCTTGACTAAATACACAGAGAGAATATATTTTTTTGAGCGGATTAATTACTGAAAGGATGTTTTAATGGCTGCTGAAGATGATAAAAAAAGACTGGAGCGACAGGCCAGGTCAATGATGATGACGCGCGACATACCTTTGCGCGACAGGGAACATCTTAACGGCATAATGAAGGACAGCCATATTCCCCCGGAAGAAAGATACAAAAAAATAATCAAACTGATAAGCGCTTACCCTGAAAAGGAATTTGCCGAGATACCCGACGATGATGAACTTTCAGATTCCGGCACGGACGAGCCTAAACCGCTTAATACTGCCAGGCAGAAACCCGCAGTAACACGCAAAAAAAATTCCTCCCGCCAGGCTGTCGTTCCCCTTCCCGAGGATGGTGAGGAGCGCTACCCGGACATTAACGGCCCGACTGACACAAAACTTTTTATCAGTGAAATTTACGCGCGCTACAGGAAGTTCAGGTTTTTCCGTAAAAGATACCTTGTTGATAAAAACAACATGATCGGGATAGGCATAGACCGCAGGCTTATCCCCACAGCCAGGTTCCTGGTTGTTATGAAGGATATCCACTCCTTCCAGGAAAAAGCGCTTTCAAGGCTGCCCTCAATACTGGAAAAAATACTCGGCAGCGAGACAATTGAGAGCCCGCTTGAATATAATTATTTAAGGATGTTCCGCAAGTGGATGTTCAATACACCCTTTGCCACGCTCCCCATGTCCAGGATAAAGTGGATGGATCACTGGGGATTTGAGCGTGAACTGAGAAGGTACGTGGCCAGTTACCAGTCCTTTCTGAGGATGCCGCTGGAACACAGGGAGAGAGTGCTTAACCTTGTCGAGAGCATACTGCGTGATGAACCCGACCTTAAACGCGAGGATATTCTGCCTGATGATGAAAAGTCAGTCACGACCGGAAAAGAGAAAAGGAATTACGAAAAAGAAAAATATATTTTTGAGTACATGGGCGCAGTACGATCTTTTATGGCTATCCCGGGTGAGGGTGACAGCCTGCTTGCACGCCATCTGAACAGCAGGTATGGCCTTCATTCGCTCTGGGATTTTCTCAGCATGACGCTTGAGGCAATAGTTTTTCAGCGCCCCTTCGCAATTGCGGAGCTGCGGGATTATTACAGCATAGCACCGGCAAACGTGAGCAGCACGGCGTGGGACTGCAGTCCCGAAAAGCTGAAACTGTTCGGCAAGGATCCCGAGTCTGCGCGGAAAAGGCAGGTCGAAAGGATCAGGTCATCTCTCCGGTGGTTCGATTCAATCTACGGGCTTGTAAACCTTGACGATTCGGGCAAGAGCATTCCTGTTCGTGCTGCCGATGATTTATGGAGACTGGCAGACCGGGTAAACAGGGATGCCGAAGAGATATACAGCAAAAATTTTATTGTTTTTCTTGAAGCGCTCGTCAAGTATTTCAGGGATCTGCTTGTGCCTGTTCTCAGGGGCGATTCCCTGACGTTTGAGTACGGGTCGCGCACAGTTAACGGGCAGTTGTTTGTGCCTGAATTTTTTGCAGGTGAGCTGCGGGAGCTTGAAACGCTTAACGCCGACATCTACAGGTTTAGGAACAGCAATCCCACACTGAAGATAAGTGATGATGAGATTAAAAAAATTATGGCTGGCAAAATATCATCAATGAGCCATGTGGAAAAACTTGTATTTAAAACAGGCAGCCTTTTTTACGCATTTGCCGACAGGCTTCACCAGGTGTATGACGGATTTTTAACCGGCTGCGTCGCAAAGAACGGCCCACAGGCAATAAACAGGCCCCTTACGCCTGAAGACATGGAGCAGCCCTTTATCCCCTTTTATGATTCAGTCCTTAAGGAGACAGGAACTCCTACCCCCCTTGCAGGTAAAATACGCGACCGGCGGATACTTACAGAGAACAGGCGTGGTGGCGTGTTCGTCTGGTTCATGGCTTTCTGTTACCAGATGGCGGTGGTCTGCTATTATCCTAAAATTCAGGATGATCTTGCCAGGCGCGAGCAGCTGAGGTTTGAACTGGAAAAATTTAAACAGGATGACAACGGTACTGAACAGGGGGCATGACATCGGCAGTTTCAGGAAAGCAGAGCGTGGGTGAAGACCCAGTCCCCTTTTCCCGATGTGTCAACTATGCCGTAGGAATTATCCGACAGTGATCCCGGATT
>JAAYBQ010000288.1 GCA_012730035.1 Spirochaetota bacterium | reverse complement strand
GTTCGAGGAATTCGCGCGCGATACACGTTACGGGCTGCTTGCCGAGACTGCCGGTCGCGAGGGATACAATAAGATTGCCACTGCGCACACTGACGATGATAACTGCGAAACAATTCTGATGCGCGTGCTTTCGGGTACCGGAATCAGGGGGTTGCGCGGCATACCTGCAGTTCGCGGAAAAATCATAAGGCCCATGCTGCGCTGCTCGTCCGGTGAAATTTACGAATACCTTGAACTGAACAGCCTTTCATGGCGCGAGGACCTGTCCAACAGCGATGAACATTACCTGAGAAACTTTGTGCGCAGCAGAATATTCCCTGTCATACTCGAAAGGTTCCCGCGCGCGCGTCAGTCAATCGCCACTCTTTCGCGCGTATCCTCTGAGCAGTTAACCCTGCTTGATGATACACTGGAAGCGGCATATACCGGTTACCTTGAGGCCGGCCATGATTCGGTAATAATATCCCATCCCGGGCTGGATGGAAATATTCCGGCGATCAGGTATTTAGTTTCCCGTGAGCTTGGCGAAAGATTCGGCCTGAATGTTTCGTCAAATGTTCTGGAAGAAATAAGCCGGAACTATTTACAGCTAAGGTCCAATAACGTTCTGTACAACAGGAACGGAGTTACCGTACGTAAAAGGCATAGAGCAGGGGGATGCGGGATTGTAATTTGCCGCAGTTCTGAATCTGCCGGTAACGATAGTGACTGGGAGTATATAATTAATATAAATTCCGGGGTAAAAACTGTTGTTGCCGAAGCGGGTATAAGTCTTGAAGCAGAGGAATCGGACTTCAAATCTTTCTGCGCCGGAGGATCAGGTGCCTCCTCAATTTTTCTGTCTGTGGGACCGCAGGTTAAATCTGTCACAGCAAGAATCCGCATGCCAGGGGACAGGATAAAGCTGGAAACGGGTACGCGTAAAATTAAAGATTTATTGATAGAAAAGAAACTTGACAGTGATATGAAAAAAAAGGTACCCATAATCACTGTCGAGGGGCGGATCGCAGCATGCCTTACCGGCATTATTCCGGGATCATGCAACAGGATTTCATGTAACTTCTCTGTCCGCAATGATTCAGAAAGAATTATCCGCATAAATATTAAAGCAGAAAATGATATTTAGCAGGTTTTTTAAAGATGTGTTTATATATTACTGTCAGGAGAAATTATTAGATGAATAAAACTACAAAACAGATTGCGTTTTTCCTGCTGCTCGGGCTTATAATTCTGGCGATTTTCAGGCTCAATGACAGCGGCACTTCGATGGCGCAACTTGATTATAGTGTTTTTCTCGAAAAGGTTAAAAATTTCGAAGTCTCGAAGGTGCGCATAGAGAGCGAAAAACGAATCGTTGGAAGGTATAAGGCCTCTGATGCTGCAGCTAAGCCGCTTCAGGGGGATGGGTATGATTTTGTTACGCTCATACCCTATAACGACCCTGATCTTGTAAAAACCCTTGTTGATGCAAAAGTGTCGGTTGAGGGCACAGACGAAGAGGACAAAAAGCTGCTGGGTATGCTTATCAATTTTCTTCCATGGCTTCTTTTCTTTATATTCATCTGGTTTATAATGTTCAGACAGATACAGGGTGCGGGGAACAAGGCTCTTGCCTTCGGAAAAAGCAAGGCTAAACTGAATCCCGATATGAAGAACAAGGTAAACTTTAACGATGTGGCAGGTGCTGACGAGGCTAAAGAGGAACTCAAGGAGGTTGTTGAATTTCTCAGGGAGCCTAAAAAATTCATAAGCATTGGCGCAAAGATTCCAAAGGGTGTTCTGCTTGTGGGGCCTCCCGGAACGGGCAAGACCCTGCTTGCACGCGCAATTGCAGGTGAAGCAGGCGTGCCGTTTTTCTCCATAAGCGGATCAGACTTTGTAGAAATGTTTGTGGGTGTAGGAGCTTCAAGGGTGCGCGATCTTTTTGAGCAGGGTAAAAAGAATGCTCCGTGCATAATATTTATAGATGAGATCGATGCCGTCGGAAGGCTGCGTGGGGCAGGACTTGGCGGCGGACATGATGAACGTGAACAGACTTTAAACCAGCTCCTTGTTGAAATGGATGGGTTTGAAACAAACGAGGGTGTTATAATAATCGCAGCGACCAACAGGCCCGACGTACTTGACCCTGCGCTGCTCCGGCCAGGACGTTTTGACAGACAGGTGGTTGTGGATATACCCGATATTAAAGGCAGGGAAAAGATCCTTGCCGTGCATACAAAGAAGATTCCCCTGTCACGCGAGGTCGAGCTGAAGACCATAGCCAGGGGCACGCCGGGATTCACGGGTGCTGACCTTGCCAATCTTGTTAATGAAGCAGCGCTTCTTACTGCAAGGAAAAACAGGAAAAGGGTAACCATGCAGGACATGGAGGATGCCAAGGACAAGGTGCTTATGGGGCCTGAAAGGCGTTCTATACTTATAACTGATTCAGAGAAAGAGATCATTGCATACCATGAGTCCGGCCATGCAATTCTGGGCATACTTACCGGCTCTGACCCTATACACAAAGTGACAATAATCCCCAGGGGACGGGCGTTGGGAATAACCATGCAGCTGCCCGTTGAGGAGAAGCACATACACTCGAAGAAACACTGGCTTAACCAGATCCAGATACTCTACGGAGGCCACCTTGCCGAGGAACTTAAATTCGGCGATGTGACCACGGGTTCAGGTAATGATATATCCAGGGCATCTGACATTGCGCGCAGGATGGTAACCGAGTGGGGCATGAGCGAAAAGTTGGGACCTGTATCGTTCGGTAAAAAGGATGAACAGATTTTTCTGGGGCGCGAAATTTCGCAGCACAGGGACTTCAGCGAAGCAACGGCACAGGTCATTGACGAAGAGGTCGACAGGATAATCAAGTTCTGTGTGAACG
This sequence comes from Spirochaetota bacterium, assembly GCA_012730035.1. Taxonomy (GTDB): domain Bacteria; phylum Spirochaetota; class UBA4802; order UBA4802; family UBA5550; genus JAAYBQ01. Next base: position 4,078 of record JAAYBQ010000288.1, on the reverse strand, counting down.
AGGCAAGAACCAAGCTCAGGGAGAACAATGACCTTTTTGAAACAATGGCCAGAAACCTCATAGAGAGGGAGACCCTTGATGCAACAGAGATAAAAATGATCATTGCCGGCGAGCAGCTTCCGCCGGTTGTAAATAACAAGGTAAACAAGGAGTCGCAGGCAGAGGTTGATGTGACTGCCTAACCGGTTACTGCAGCTGAGTAAAAAACCGCGTTACAGGACGCGGTTTTTTTATGCTCGTGACACGTGATCGCATTTCAGGTTATGCAGTACCCGGACTTTGAATGAATCACGGGCGATTACAGGTAACGGATTTATTAACCGGTAATTTTTTGATAATAAACCCCCGGTAAAGGTAATTCAGGTATGGTGATGTTATGTGAAGCACGCCGCGATCTTACGAAAGCATGGCCAGTATATGGCCTGTGCGGAGTTCACCCGGGCCGTGAAGGCCCCAGCTTCTGCCGGGTTCAAGTATTTCAAGTTCAGGGTCAGTGATACGTTCAGTCACAAGCGCTGCTTCGCGGCGTGCTGCCAGTATCAGTTCCATGTCTGTGCCAGGGTCCATGAATTCAAAGACTGAATGTCCATGCTGCCTTGTACCGGTGATCTGGCCGTCACCACGCAGCTGCAGGTCCTTCTCGGCAATTATGAATCCGTCTTCGGTTTCTGTCATGGTCTTTATCCGTTCCATGGAGTTTTCAGCGATATTGTCCGGATGCACAAGCACGCAGAAGGACTGGTGTTCGCCGCGGCCAACCCGTCCCCTTAGCTGGTGCAGCTGAGCCAGCCCGAACCTTTCTGCATGGTGAATAATAATCACAGATGCGTTGGGAATGTCCACGCCCACCTCGATCACAGTTGTAGTTACCAGTATATCTGCCGCGCCGGACCTGAACGATTCCATCACTGTATCTTTTTCATTCTGCTTAAGCCTGCCGTGCATCAGCAGAACGGTGCGGTCAGGGAATACATTTTTTTTCAGGTGATTGTATGTTTCAATAGCTGACTTCAGGTCCAGCTTTTCAGATTCCTCAATGAGCGGCAGCACATAGTACACCTGGCGGCCCTGATCAATGTACCTGCGTATGGAATTGTACACGCCCTGTAACCTGGATTCCGGGAACGCAAGGGTCTTTACGGGTTGCCTGCTTGCAGGTTTTTCTTTTATGGATGAAATATCAAGGTCACCGTAGATGGTAAGAGATAATGACCTGGGAATGGGGGTGGCAGTCATTACAAGCAGATCGGTTATACTCCCTTTTGACCGGAGTGTTGCCCTTTGCTGTACGCCGAACCTGTGCTGTTCATCTATCACAATCAGGCCCAGGTCTTTAAAGTTTACCTGCTCCTGGATAAGACTGTGAGTTCCGAATAAAAGGCTGCACGCGCCGCTCTTTACCTGGTTAAGTATTTCGTTACGCCCGGATTGCTTTGTGCTCCCGGTGAGCAGACCGCATGTTACCTGTTGCGGTAATGTTTTTATCGCGGTGTTATAATGCTGAACTGCAAGAATTTCTGTGGGCGCCATGATCGCTGCCTGCTGACCTGATTCTATGCATACAAGTGATGCTGCGATTGCCACAACTGTCTTGCCCGAACCAACATCGCCCTGGAGCATTCTGTTCATGGGGAAGGGCTGGCGCATGTCATTAATTATTTCGTCAAAAGCTTTAGCCTGGTCCGCGGTGAGAGCAAATGGCAGATTCTTAATGAAGCTTTCAGCGAGGGCCACTGAACGTACGCCGCTCTTTCTGCTGAAATTTTTTCTGGCTGTCATCCTTCTGAGCGATAGATAATACTGAATAAAAAATATTTCGTTAAACGCAAGCCTCCTGCGGGCCTCTTCGGCGTGTGCTGCGGATTCGGGAAAGTGGATGTTGCGGATTGCCTTTTCAAGCGGTAAAAGTCTGTTTCTTTCGAGAATCGGGTCAGACAGGGGGTCCCTGATAGTGCCTGCATAATGTTCAATCGCCTGCATTACCGCCCGCCTGAATCCGCGCGAGTCGAATCCTGCTTTTTTAAGTTCCATGGATGACTTGTATAGTGGAATAATACGGCCTGTGTTAAGCGCGCGGTCTATTGATGTTTCATCGAGAAAGTCGAATTCAGGGTGAACCATTTGAAGTCCGCGAAAAAATGAAACCTTTCCTGAGAGGAGCACGTTTTCGCCGGGGATAAATATTTTGCTGAAAAAGCGTATACCGCTGAAGAAAACCGCGGTTATTGTACCACTGAGGTCACTGACCTCAACCTCGAACATCTCCCGGCTGCGCCATATACTTGCAGCCCTTTTTATTACACCCGAAATTGTGACCTCTTCGCCTGACATGCAGTCCGAAATTTTTTTTAATTCCGAGCGGTCAAGGTATCTTCTTGGCGTGTAGTATAAAAGGTCTTCGACGGTTCTGATCGCGGCCCCGGATTCAAGTACAGCAGCCTTCGCAGGACCTATGCCCCTGATCGAGGTTAGGGGTACGCCGGGCAAATCATTCCTCCTCTGCTATGTACCATACAGAGTCGGGTATCTGGACGTACTTACCCTCCCTGGTGTAGAAGAATGTGTAGTTCCGGTCGTCTGAAAAAGAAGTAATCTTTTTGATGCCGGTCCACCTCTTGATGATCCTGCCGTCCAAACCGAAAACAGTAACAGTAAGGTTCTGCCCGGTAATCGATTCGATTTTTCGCTGGGTTATGTTTTTCTGTTCCTCGGTAAAGTAATATTTAAAATAGAAGTAGAGTCCGGCTATGCAGAGCAGAATAAATAGTGCGCCGAGTATTCTTGATTTTTTCATAAAGTTTCTCCCGCAGGAATAATTAAGAACATGTTTTACAGCCAGGTTTTTTTGTCATTTTCATTGTGCTGAAACTCATTGTCATACAGTCGATGAAAAGCAGCTTGCCCGCAAGGACCTCTCCTGTACCGGTAAGGAACTTGAGTGCTTCGATTGCCTGCATAGATCCGGCTATCCCGGCCATCGCGCCTGTTATTGCCTGTGAAGACGCTTGAGTATTTTCAGAAATAAAGCAGTTCAGACAGGGTGTGCTCCCGGGGATAATAAAAGTCAGCTGCCCGTAGTAGCCCGATACTCCCGCATGAACCATGGGTATTCTGTTCGTATGCGATACACTGTTCAGAAACAATCGTGAGGTGAAGTTGTCAAGGCAGTCAAGAATTAAATCTGATCCGCTTATCATGTCGACCGCATCTTCTATTTTTTTATTCAGGGGGATTATCTCTGATGATGGATTGATTCCTTTAAGCCTGGTGCAGGCAGATTCAGCCTTCGATAAATTTATGTCATTCATTGTGTAGAGTATCTGCCTGTTGAGGTTGGAGAGCTCTACACTGTCCATGTCGCAGATAATAATTTTGCCCACACCGGCAGCCGCAAGGTACATGGATGCGGGGTTTCCCAGCCCGCCGGCACCTGCAATGAATACACAGGAGTTCTTAAGTTTAAGCTGGCACGAGCGGTCCCATCCATCGATCAGGAAGTGCCGGCTGTAGCGTTCAAGTTCTTCGCTGGAGAGCATAATTCTTTCTGTTCAGCCTCTCTTAATGCGGGTTGTAGGTGTTAATTATTAACTGCATTTTATATGCTGGTATGATTAACAGTTAATCGGCTGTGTCAAGAAGATATTACAGCCCGGCGGAATCTTGCTCCGGGGTCAGAGCCTGGAGTCTCGAGCAGTTGCTCAGAGACGATTTTAATCAATACATTCAGTGGATTTTATAAAAATTGTAAACCTGCCGGGTTTTGCAAAAAAACCAGGGAGAGGTCCGGAAAAAGAAAGAACCCGGGAACATGTTCCGGGTCCATCCAAGTTGTATAAATGCTATATAATCGTCACATATATAAATATATATTTCTTATATATGTGGATATGAAAAAATAATGAATAATTAATTATTATTTTGTCAAGATATTTTTTTAGTATTTTTCCGGTAATTTTTCCTGAAAATAATTTGTGCAATAAGATCGTTTTAATTCATTCCTTCGAAGGCAGCTTAGGGAATAGAGCATTTTATTCTACAACATAGTTAAAAAATTAACCCGAATATTTTTCTGCAAATT
>JAAYBQ010000287.1 GCA_012730035.1 Spirochaetota bacterium | reverse complement strand
GTCTCCTTTTATGAAAAGCTCCACACCGAATATGCCATAACCTCCGATACCGTCAGTGACAGTTTTTGCCACCCTCTTAGCCTCCTCAAGCACATGCCTCTCCATGGGTTGCGGCTGCCAGGACTCGACGTAATCGCCGTCAATCTGCAGGTGCCCTATGGGATCGACAAATATTGTACCACCCCTGTGCCTTACCGTAAGCAGTGTAATCTCGTAATCAAATTTTATAAACTGCTCGACAATTACCCTGCCTGCGCCGCTCCTGCTGCCGGACTGGGAATAATCCCAGGCCCTGTCAATATCCGCAGCTGAACGTATAACGCTCTGCCCCTTTCCTGAAGAACTCATAATCGGCTTTACGACACAGGGAAAACCCAGACTGTCGACAGCATTCAGGAACTCATCCCTGTTTGCGGCAAAAAGATACTCTGATGTTTTAATCCCCAGTTCCTCCGCAGCAAACCTGCGTATCCCCTCACGGTTCATTGTCAGTTTTGTGGCCATGGCATTAGGGATCACGTTATATCCCTCTTTTTCAAGTTCAACAAGAGTATCCGTGGCAATTGCTTCAATTTCCGGAACAATAAAGTCAGGCTTGACCATCTCGACAATCTCTCTGAGCCTGTCACCGTCAAGCATGTTGAAAACATAATTTTCATGAGCCACCTGCATGCCGGGCGCACCCTTGTACCTGTCACAGGCAATGACATGTATTCCCAGCCGCATAGCCTCTATTATCACCTCTTTGCCCAGTTCACCCGCGCCGAGCATCATTATTTTTGTAGCACTCTTTCCCGGGGCAGTTCCAATATTGATCATTCTTTTCTCCGCAAAAGTCTGGTATTGTTTGTATTAAAATCAGCCGCCGGATCGGCAGGCTCCCATAGCAGATTCCTGTTTTTAAAAAACTGCTAATAAGAATAATCAGAATTTTATATATAAGCTCTGCACATTATAAGCCCTGATTATGCCCGCTGTTAATACAGAAAATAACCAGAATTCATATCGCTAAAAATAGTCAACCATGATTTAAAGCACTTCCTTTGCCGCAAAAAATTACTCCGCCATACACAGCAGAAAAAAAATTTCTGCTTTATTATAATTATACAAAAACCCGGGATTACACCCGGCCCTATTTGAACTTATTTTTTAAAAAAAAGATGACATAAACTCTGTCCCGGGCTACTCTTGTCCAATCTTAAAGATGACAATACCATGACCGAAAAGATCAGATATAACCTCAAGGAAGCACTTCTTCGTGACAGTTTCTATGACTCAGATGAATTAATGATACTGAGGAACAATCCCACGCGCCTTATTGACCGTGGTTACGAGTACATAGAGCAGGGTGAATATTCAAAAGCATTCAGAATTTTTACAGCGGGCGCCGAAATAGACCGCACTGACCCTGATATTTTAAACGGCCTTGGAATTGCCCTGTGTGAACTGGGTCTGCTTGAAGAGGCCAAAAGTGTGCTCGATTATGCAATCATAACCAATCCTGATGATCCTGTGATTCATGCTAATATGGCAGGTGTTTTGTGGGAACAGTGCGAGTTCCAGAACGCTATTCACTACTATGTAAGATCAATTGAACTTGACCCGGAAATCGAAGAAACATTTTTTAATCTTATAAATCTCTACATGGACAGCGGATACCTCTTCATGGCTTTCATAACATGCAGGCGTTTCCTTGACAGGTGCCCGGACCACAAAGAGGGACTAGAACTCATGGAAGACATTATACTCAGCATGGGGATATCACTTACCTGATCCTGTTAAGGTAATTCTCTGTCTCCCTGTTTTTATGTGCCTTGAACAGCTCCCTGAAATCAGCACTCCTGTCTATTCTCCAGTTTCCCTTCTCTTTTACCATAGTAAGCTTCAGCAGAAGTCCCCTTGACTTTTCAGGCCCGGCCTTCATAAATTTAAGGTCCATTGAACAGTTCTCACCGTTTACCACAAGATTCTGCACGGCATACTCCGCCTCACCGGCAATAAAGCTGAGCGTGTTTACCGCTGACTGTTCATCCATGCCGCTGGCATCCATGTACTGTTCCATTTGCCTGATTGTATCCGCGGAATAAAGATCCATCACATCACCGGTTCCGCCATATTTTTTTACAAGCAAAAGAACCTCATCGGGGCTGCCTGCGGCAGGCCCTTTGCTGCCGCATGAAACAATTACTGCAAGCAGTGTTGCTATTACGCCGATTCTGACTGAAGGGTTCATAAAATCTCCGGGGTTGAACAGAATTCTGGTTCCGGTAAATCCAGAATTTACGGAATCAGTTAATATCCTCTTTTTCAGCAAGCCGGTTAAATATGCGGTCAGAGGTGAGAAGCATGTACGTTTCGTTAACAATCAGTTCTTTTGACTGAATATCGATTTCGTCCCAGGCTGCTACCAGACCACTGTTTTCGGCAACGGCCAGCCTGTTAAGATCCTCGTCAAAAAAAAATGTTTCAACGATAAAAGTCCTGTAGCCGGTTGAGATACTTAAATAGGGTATTTCGATATTCAGGCTGATCCGGCCTCCGCACGAACCAAGCAGGTCAATGGCAAGACGTGTTACCTGCATCTCGGCATCAAAGAGCTTCTCCTGAATTTCGATAATTCCGCGGTTGAAACGGTCAATATCCATATTAACAGCAGCAGAAGAGATCATGCTCCTTTCAGGTGGAACGGGATCCTGACAGGCATCAGCATCCTCCTGCTCCTGGTCTTTTTTTGCGGCCTGGGCTGTTCGTTCAGCGCCCACCTGTTGTTGCGCAGAGCGTAAAGTATTTCATCAAGGCCCCTGCGTCCCACATCCTCGATTCCAATACCGCATATAAACTCAAAAAATCCGCCGCTTCCACTCCTGTACAGATCAGCGCAGAGCCTACCTTCGTCATTAAGAAAAAGATTGCTTACAGAAAGTGTAGAACTTCCCACGCCTGACCTGCTGCTCTCAGTGAACGAGACATTCCGCAGATTTATTATAATACCGCAATCATCTCCGGTTATTTCAGCAATTAACTCCTCTATCTGCTGCAGTGTATCATCCTCTCCGAAACTTCTAAGGTTCATAAAAATCCTCCGCTGATAAATCCATCATTGAATATATCGTCAGATTTAGAGACATAATTAAGTTTTTTATCAGGAATTATTGCTGAAAATATTTTTTACCATAATAATATTTTAATTTCACCACCACGACTGAGTAAGGTTTAATTCAACTATCCTTTTTACACAAATCTGTTGATATGTTGTTCATTAGATTACCAGGAATCCTGCTTCGACACTGCGCATCCATCAGGAGGTAAATGATCTGAATAATATGATAATCAGCAATTAATAACGTGGTGATTACTGAAATGACCGAAAAGGAGTGTAGTTTATGTGCCGCGAGAGGGACTCGAACCCTCACAGGCGTACGCCTACTAGACCCTGAACCTAGCGCGTCTACCAATTCCGCCATCGCGGCACAGAATACAATTCATATAAATTCAAGCCGGTATTTGTCAAACAAATTTCAGCAGTATCTCTCTATATTCACTATTTTAAAAGTTTTTTCCTCATCATCAATAAGAATTGCCACATCGTCCCCGCGCTTTTTACCCATGATCGCCTTTGCGATTGGAGACCTGTATGAAAGTATCCCTTTTTCAAAATCCGCATCCCAGGGACCCAGTATGGAATAAGTTACGACGGCTCCACCTGCGGCATTCTCCAGAACAACTTTTGTCCCCACACCCGCCACATCTGCATTAATCTTTTCAAGATCAATAACATCCGCGCGCTTCATCTCGTCTTCAAGTCGCGATATGGCAAGTTTAAGGACTGTCTGCTTTTCAAGGAGAGCATTATAGTCAACATTCTCCCTGATGTCGCCCGATGCCTCTGAGACATCCGCCAGCTCCCTTGAAAGAGTCGACATCTCCACATTTACCATGTGTTCAAGCTCGGATTTTTTCCTGTCATAACCCTCTTTTGACACAATAAGCTTTTCAACATCAATCTTCCATTCCTCATCCGCGATTGTTGCTGATTTCTGAATATCACCGAAACGTTCCCTGATAACCTCTTCGAACTTAGCAAGCTGTGACTCTTCGATGTAAGCCAGATTCTCGAAAATGTCAAAAATCTTGCTCACGAGGCTGCGGTCTGATCTAAGCGTGATCTTGCGCAGAACAGCCGCATCATCATCAAACAGGAATTCAAGCATCATGTTTTTCAGCTTGTTACCCTCAACTTCAACCTTTTTAAGTTCATTCATAAGCCTGAAGTACGTAAGCACCAGCGTATTCTCGGAATAATCAAGCCAGTCATAATTCCAGGTCCCGGTCATAAGGTTTTTTGCAACCCAGATGAATATTTCCGGATACTGCTTTGCACCGGGAATTACCCTTTCGATAAAATGATTAATTGTATAGTACTCATGTGAACGCATAAGTATATTTATTATGTACTTGTGTATGCGCACCGGTGTCTCAAAGAGTAATTCAAAAAGAATGCCTGCCCAGTCATCCCTGTTTTCAACTACAAGGTTCACAAGATTCTTTTTATAATCATACGATCCTATCTTTATGGAGAGCAGAGGAAGCTCATTGCTCTCTTTAATAAATGCCACGACCTTTTCCCTGAACTGCTCAAGCTTTACCTTTGAAGTTTCAGAATACTTTGAGAGAGCCGACAGGGTAAAATACGACAGGATCTGCCGCGTGTACGAATCGCCCTTCATCTGTTCGATAAAATAGTCCTGAAGGTAGGATGCCATCTCTTCACCCTCCCTTACCTCGATATTGTTTATGAACTCAATGGCAATATCCAGTTTTTCGCTGAAGGATTCGGTTGACGTGAACTTGCCCAGCAGCTCGTCCGCGAATGTAACGGGCTTGTCCCTCATGAACACAAGGTTCTTCTTTTTGTCGGACACCCCGAACAGAGGGTCCTTCTTGATCTGTGTGCGCGCCTTGCTCCACCATTTTACCCAGTTCTTCTCTTCAACAAATTCAGGTATAAGCTCGTCCTTGATATCATTTACAAGGATCTCGCCTCCGTATGATTTAATCAGCAGGTTAAAAAACTCCATGAAATTCTTTTCAAACAGCTCCTTGATTCTTTGCGGATCCTCGTACTTCATTACATAAAAGTGGTCCTTTGTGACGGGTTTAAGCGACTGCAGCGCCATTTTAATCGACATTGAATGTGATTCCTTGTCCCTGAAGCTGATAATAATATTTTCACCGTCGATCTCGTCAATCCTGCCAAGCCCCCAGGTGTTATGGTATGCGTGGTTACCCTTATCAAAAACAATATTCTTTTCAAAATCCTGTATTGCAAACTTTGCCGGCGCCTTAAAATTATTCAGGCGTGAAAGTCTCATAAACTGCTGAAACTGCGAGTGGTTGCCATACTTGATTTCATAAAACTTGATAAGCTCTCGTCTGGAGTGAAGGTCGTCGGGCCTGTAGTTGAGTATTTTTTTAAGAAATTCTATGGCACGGTCAGGGTTTTCCGCATCTCTGTATTTGTTCAGTAGTATCTTAAGAATCTCTGCAGCCAGTTCAGGCTGCCTTGCGTCCACTATCATTCTTTCAATTCTTTCAAAAAACTGCACATCCTCCCATGATACAGTAACAAGTTTCTGCCACAGCGGCTGGATCTCGTCAAACTTCTTCAATTTAATAAAGCCCTCTATTGACAGCTTCATGTACTGGATGCTCTTCTCCTGCTCCTGGTTTACCGTTGCAAGCGCGAGCTTTTTAGCCACATGGGCGTCAAACCTGTCTATCTTTAAAAGATTCTCCCAGACGGGAACAGCCTCCTTGTTTCTGCCAAGCTTCTCGAGACTGGTTGCGAGCGATCGCAGCGCGAAACTGCTCTCGCCATATTCAAGGATCTTCTCTGACAGAAATTCAGAAATAGCCCATCTGTGGCTCTCGAGAAATTTCTCAATCAACCTGCGCAGATGCTTCTTTTCATCTATCTTTTCAAGCTCATATCCTATTATTCCCAGTATATAGGCTGCTGTGATTGATGCGGGCTGTTCGGCTATGTGCTCCCTGCATTTTTCAAGCGCTTCCTCGGCAAGACCTTCTGCAAGAATAGAATTGAAAAGGTCATCCAGAATTTTAAACCTGGATATACCTATATCCTTGGGATCAATTCTTCCCCAGGATTCCTCTTTAAACAATGATTCTATCTTCTCGATTATTTTGCTTTTTGACATTTATCTATCCCGTTGGTTAATTTTCGCTATTTTTCAAAATAGAAAATACCCATCTTCGCTTTTTTGATGGGTATTTTCTTCAGATTGACCGGAAAAACCGGTTTAAAAAAAGTTATCTGGTTAAGTAAGTTTACTTTTCGTTCTTTCCGTCAAAAGTTTTATGCAGATCTATTCCGTCAAAATATACTTCATAAGTATCTGTAAGTACTTTTATCTGGTCGATAAAAAAGTATATATCCGATGAATTTGCCGCGTTAGATCTGGTGTATTCACCTTCAATATTTGACACTTCACGCACAACTATCTTAACAAGCTTTGTGAGCCTTGTTGCCGGATACGAATCAGTTGACTGGGGAATATTTTCAGGAATCTTGAAAATAAGCGGCTGCCAGCCTACGAAATTAATAGATTCCTTCTGCAGTATATGTACATCCCCCTTGTGGTCCCTGATCCATACTTCGATTGTATAAGGGAACCCTCTTCCATGAACCCACATTGACAGAGCCTTTGCGCGGCCGGGAAGCTGAATACCCCTCTCCTGCACCTCCTGTCTTAGTGACTGGTTGTATGTCATTACAGGAGTCCTGTCTTTCCAGTCCACCTCCTTCGGAGGATCAAGTGAAACAGAGTTTGTGCCCGGGTACCTGAACTTGAACCTTACCCCCAGCATCACCTTCTTCTGTGTGCCAAGTTTTGTGGGCGAAGTTTCATCCTCAACTTTAAGATCGTTCGGCCCCCCTTCAATACCCTTTGCCTCAAGCCTGAGTACCGGATTCTTGGTCTTTTTCAGATTTTCATCCCCGGTGCCGTTCCATGCCTTGGGATAAGAGGATATAAGCCATCCGTCATCATCGGGATTTGCCGCGATCTTCACAGTTTCAAAATCCTCAACTACGATTGCCTTGAGTTCCTCGCCTGAAAGGTCGGCGGGAACATTGGTTATTATCTTGGAATCAGCGCTTTTCATTACTGCAAAAGCTGCAGTAAAGCAAAGTACCAATACAATTATTCTTATGCTTATCTTATTCATCTATAGCCTCCATTCTCCTCAACATTATCACCAGTTATCCTTAATTCTGTCATCGCCAGTGAATTCTGACAGGTCTGTAACAACCCTGAACTGGTCAAGATAGAAATAGAAAGGACCGGGTGCCTCGAACTTGTCGGATTCAACAAAAAAGGATACAAAATGAAGGTTTTTATCCATAACAGCGTAATTTGATGACTGAGGCAGCCAGCCTGGAATAATTACAGACATTTCCCTCCAGCCCCAGAAATCAAGTCGGCCGATTTTAAGCTTGTGTATTTCACCTTTATAATCTCTCAGCTTGACATAAAGAGTATGCCTGAACTTGCGGCCCAGAACCCAGACCCTTATCTCCTTTGCCTTGCCCCTGATAATGTATTCATTGGGCGGAAAAACCTCGACCCTGTCGAATCCCCTGTCCATAAAGTGGGTCTTCACTCCGAGTACATACTTGTTTTGATGAACTATATTCCCCTCCTCTTCAGGGCTTGTGTCGGGGAAGTCGCCGGGCTCACCCTTATCATTAACAGGCTTGCCATCCTTCATGGGGTTGGGCTTGCCTGCATACTTTCTTATCTTTGTGTCGCCAAGGGGGCACGTTGAAACAGCATGCCAGTCTTCACAATCCTCAAAATCGTTAAGCCAGTCAACAATAAGGCCTGTCTTATCCTTACCGTCTCCGGCTTTAGCTGTATCGGTCTGGGCCAGTAATCCTGAGCTGTTATAACCGATGATTATTACCAGGGCTCCAATGATTATAGACAGTGCAGCCGCTTTAAACTTCCTGTTCATCGTAAACTCCTTTAATCAATGATGATTAATACAAATTAAGAATATTTATTAAGATAAATATATAGAATTACATCTCTCTTGAATATGTATCGGCCTTAAAAATTTAAAAATTTAATAATAATTCCGCCACATCCAATAAATACGGATTAATCCTCATTTAAATTAAAATATAATATTACTCTTTGTCAAGGAAAAATAATCATTCAATTATTTTGCGTAAAAATAGATTTTTTAAAGAATAAGCCTTATCCGGTGCGTAATAAGCATGCTCTGACCCCGTAATTATCTCCCCGGAGTATTTCATGCTCTGACCCCTCTGCTTCAGGCTATGCTCTGAGCAGTTCTTCAGACAGATTTTTATGTAACAGAGGACATAATCAGTGAAATAGAGGAATACCGAGAGATAACGCGCGCTAAAAGGTTATATTATGTCACAATAAATCCATAAAAATACACTCCACAGTATCAAAAACCGGGAGAGAACAACTGATGATGAAAAAGTAATTGATAAAATTGAGCATAACCCGGGATAATTCATTTACATAAAAGGAATGAACTGATGAAGAAAAACAAGGTTGACCACCCGCTTCTTTTTAAAGCAGTGATGCTGGCCGCGGGGCTGTTTCTGGGTTTATTCTGCGCCCGGATTTTTTTTACCGTGATGACTGTCAATACAGACTCAATGGAGCCGTCAGTCCGCAGGGGGAGCACCGTTCTGCTCTCTGCCTTCTCGCCGGTCAGGACAGGTGATATTGTGGCAATTGAAAATCCCGCACAAAGCGACAGGCTTCTTCTGCTGAGGGTACTTGCAGAGGGCAATGACACTGTTGAAATAAGGAACAGGGTAATATATATAAACGATAACAGGTTTGAACCCCGCTGGAAAATCATCCGGGGTGATATTACAGCTCTACCCATGAAATTCTGCTACAGGGACAACATGCCTCCACTGCGGCTGGGAAGGAATGAATATTTTCTAATGAGCGACAGCTATGATGAAGGTTACGACAGCAGGGTTTTCGGAAAAATAGATGCATCGGCGATTGCCGGCAAAGCTGTCTACATACTCAGGTGACGGGATCGTGGTGACGGAATGATAAAAGCGATCATAATGGCCGGAGGCGAAGGCACCAGATTAAGGCCACTGACATGTATACGCGCCAAGCCCATGGTGCCTGTAATCAACAAGCCCACAATCGAGCATTCTATAAAACTTCTCAAATCGCACGGAATAACTGACATTACTCTAAGCATATACACGCTGCCCGATAATTTTCAGAACTACTTTGGAGACGGATCGGAACTTGGCGTTAAAATAACCTACTCGGTCGAAGAGAAACCCCTTGGTACCGCTGGCGGAGTACGCAAGGCGCTGGGCAGAACAAACGATACAGCCATAGTATTAAGCGGCGACGGTATAATCGATTTCAACATAACCGAAATCCTCAAATTTCACCGCGAGAAGAACTCATCTCTAACACTGGTACTCAACAGGGCAAAACGCCCGACCGATTACGGAATTGTTATAACTGACAGCGACGGCAAAATCGAAAAATTTCTGGAAAAACCTTCATGGAGCGAGGTTTATACAGATACGGTCAATACCGGCATGTACATAATTGAACCCGCCGACATTGTACCATACATTCCGGATGATGAAAAATTCGACTTCTCTCTGGACCTGTTCCCGAAACTCAAGTCTCTTGAGATCCCTATGTACGGTTTTGTCAGCGACGGCTACTGGTGCGACATAGGCAACCTTTCAATGTACAGCAACGTGCACAAGGATATTCTTGAGGGAAAGGTGAACATTGAAATACCCGGGAAGAAAATTGCGCACAATATCTGGGTAGGACGTGATGTTGAGATAGATCCCGAGGCGCACATCAGGGGCCCCATTATAATCGGAAGTTTCACCCGAATCAAAAAAGGAGCCGATATTTCGGAATTCAGCGTCATCGGTGAAAACTGCCTCATAGAAGAGAATGCATCTGTAAAAAAAAGCATAATCTTTCACAACACTGTTGTGGGGCGTAAATGTGAACTGCGCGGCGCCATCGTGGGCAAGCGATGTGTTCTGGGGGAAGGTGTATGCATCTACGAAGATGCGGTAGTTGCCGACGACTGCTCCGTGGGAGCAGGAGCGGTTATCCAGTCAGGTATAAGGGTATGGCCGGACAAGGTGATCGAACAGTGGACCAGAATTACAGGTGACCTTATATGGGGTCAGACCGAAAAAAAATCTCTTTTCGCAGCCGATGGCATAAGCGGAACATTCAACGTGAAAATTACACCGGAATTCGCATCAAAACTCGGTTCAGCAATAGGCGCGTACCTGGGCAAGAATTCAAAAATTGCAGTCAGCCGCGACATGACAAAGGCTGCAGCGCTTATTGACCACGCCTTCACCTCGGGCCTGCTGTCAATGGGGGTTGACGTCTACCAGATGGAGACGGGCACCATGCCGATGAACCGGTACTGCACCAGGTTTCTTAACGCCGACATGGGCGTTTACATACAGGTTACCCTGCGTACGGGACTTCAGAACATACAGATACAGTTTTTTGACAGGAACGGATTCCAGATACCGGTCTACGAGGAAAAACAGATAGAAAATATATTCTTCCGCGGCGACTATCCCAGAAAAGACATTTTCGAAACCGGCGAACTTCTTCGTCCTCCGCACCAGCTGAACTCGTATATAAGCAACGCCATGAACTACGTTAACAGCGAAAGGATCAAATCGGGCAACTGGAAACTGATCCTTGACTGCCTTAACGGAACAGCCTCACACGTTATACCGGAACTGCTTTTCGCCATGGGCATAGAACCCACGGTGCTTCGCGGCCAGTTGAAACAGACACTTACTGAATACGACCTGATGACCGGAACAATCAAGTCAATATACAACGTTGTCAACATGTCCAAGATGAACCACGAGATCGGCCTCATTACAGGACCGCATGGAACCAACATAACCATAACCGATGAAACCGGCGAGGTTCTTACCAATGATGATATATGTTCCATCCTGATCATGTACTACCTTGACTACACCGATTCGCGTCAGATATACCTGCCCGTGAACGCATCAAGCCTGCTTACAAAACTGATACACGAAAAGGGTGGCAAACAGGGATGGACCTCGACAAGATTGCGCAAACCTGAAGATTCCATTGACATATTCTACGGAGAGACTGCGCGTTACCCGTTCCTTGAACTTAAATTCGATCCCATGATCTCTTTTCTGCGCGTAATCGAATACCTGACGCTTGAAAAAAGAGAACTCTGTGAAATAAAGGAATCGCTCCCGAAAAGCAATATCATAAACACAAGCATACAATGCACCATAGAACAGAAGGCCGCCATAATGGGAATGCTCTCTGCAGAATCTGAAAATTCAAGGGTCGAACTGATCGACGGTGTCAAAATCTTTGACAAGAACTCATGGATACTGCTGCTTCCTGACGCTTCTCAGCCTCTTATACACGTTTACGCAGAGGGTGAAACCGTACGGGAGCGCGACAGGCTTATACAGAACTATTCTGAAAAAATAAAACTCTTCAATCTTAACCAGCTCCATTAACAGGGGGAGGCACATGTACACAATAAACCGCGAAAGCCTTGTCAGGACTTTTGTTGAACTCGCCGAAATACCATCACCTTCGTGGCGCGAGAAGAGCGTCATGGAATACATTATAAAAAGGTTCAGCAAACTGGGCGCTGTCTGTACCAGATATAAATGCGGTGAATCACATAACCTTCTGATAAGGTTCAGTGGAGCAGAGGACCGCAGCACCATACTGCTTTCAGGCCACATGGATACCGTAATTCCATGCGAGAGCGTAAAAGCTGTAGTTACCTCTACCAGGATTACTTCAGACGGCACAAGCATACTTGGCAGCGATGACAAGGCTGCAATTGCAATTTTTATAGAAGCCTTTGAGTTTATAAGAAAAAACAACATTAAGCACGGCCCGGTAGAGATACTGCTCACATGCGCAGAGGAACTGGGACTCAAGGGTATCAAGGGTTTTGACCTTTCCATACTGAAGGCTAAATACGGATTCGTCTTCGACAGCAGCGGGAGGATAGGCCGCATAATTGTCAAGGCGCCTTTCCATTCTAACATGGACATAACTGTCAAAGGCAGGGCATCACACGCGGGCATGGCACCGGAAAAAGGGATCAACGCCATAAGGGTTCTCTCTGAGATCATAGCCGCCCTGCCTTCAGGCAGAATCGACGACGAATCAACAATTAACGTAGGAATTATCTCGGGCGGCATGGCCACGAACATTGTCCCGGAATTTGCCGAATGCAAACTTGAAGTAAGGTCCATAGACCGAAGAAAAATGAATGCAATTGAAAAACAGGTTCGCGAAACTGCCGTCAGAATCTGCCGCGAAAACAGGGCAAAGTGCAGAATTGAACGTACCCTTGAATACAGCGGTTTCAGCATTTCACCCGAAGAGAAAATTTCGCAACTTGCAGCTGACGCAATGAAGCGCGTAAAGATCAGGCCGGAGTTTGTCTCAATGGGTGGTGGCAGCGATACCAACATTATCAACAGCTCGCGTATACGCGCGGTTAACCTGTCATGCGGAATGCAGAAGATTCACAGCACCGGTGAATTTATCATGATCAACGACCTGGTAAAGGGCACGGAATTCGTACTATCCCTGATCGAAACAGTCAAATAAACTTTAACCAGGCCTGCCGCGTGCAATCATTCCGTTGCTTATAATGCATAAAGCCTGCAATGGTAAATTTATTTTGCAAAACGACGGATTATCAGTATTTTCAAAATGATATAAACAACAGGAAGATTTGTCCGAATGAAATTAATTTTCTGCCGTCATCCATTCTTTTTCCAGTGCTTAATTGCAATCTGCATGCTTTTGGCCGGGAACCGGGCATACGGCACTGAAACTGTAACCATTACCATGACCGACCAGAGACTTCAACTGGGCGACAGGTGCGAAATACTTGAAGATAAAACCGGGCAGCTGACACTTGACCGCATACTCACAGATGAATACTCAAAACAGTTCCGCCCCTCAACAGGCATCATTCCCAATTACGGTTTTACAGATTCCTCATACTGGGTAAGGCTAATCCTTAAAAACGCATCGGGAAA
This sequence comes from Spirochaetota bacterium, assembly GCA_012730035.1. Classification (GTDB taxonomy): domain Bacteria; phylum Spirochaetota; class UBA4802; order UBA4802; family UBA5550; genus JAAYBQ01. The sequence goes on along the minus strand of JAAYBQ010000287.1, from coordinate 6,744 downwards.
AGAGCTGTCACGACTGCTTGAAGTCGCATTCCCTCAGATTGATATAACCGAGTTCTACCTTATTGACAGCTCGGAAGGACTTATTGCCTATGAATCATCGGGCAGAAATTATCCATTCAATAAAAGAAAAATAAGCCACAGGAACTGCGTATTCCAGTTCGATGTTCCCGCCGGCAAAACTGTCCATTGCTATCTGCGGATCAGTACCGAAGACGGAATGATTTTTCCCCTGAATATATGGTCAACATCGGGGTTCATAAAAAAGATACAGCTCGAAAATATGTTTTTCGGGATCTACTACGGTATTATCCTCGTGATGATTTTTTACAACCTGTTTATCTTTTTTTCTACCGGTGACCGGAATTACTTATTGTACGTAGCCTTTATTGCTTTTTTCGGACTTTTTCAGCTTTCAATGAACGGCCTTTCAATTCAGTACCTGTACCCTGATAATTCTTGGCTCGGCAGGCACCTTACACCTTTTTTTATCGGGATGAGCTGTTTCTTTTCCGGACTTTTTTCAATCAGATTTCTGAACATGGACATACATACTCCCGTGATGTACAGGATAATGCAGGTTCTTGCTTTATCGGGCCTGGTTCTGGCAATTTTATCATTCCCTGCTGATTATGCGTTGACCATAATTGCAGGACAGATACTGCCGGCAATCATGATTATAGTCGCCATTACGGCAGCGCTCGTAACTCTCAGAAAGGGGGACAGATCAGCGCGATTTTATCTAATTGCATGGAGTGTCTTTTGCGCAGGGGTGATGCTCTCAGTACTCCGTGTCCTCGGATTTATCCCTCATAACCTTGTAACCGAATACGGACTGCAAATTGGTTCCGAAATCCAGATGGTTCTGCTTTCACTTGCCCTTGCAGACAGGATTAATATAATTGAAACGGAAAACGAAAGGATACAGGAGCATGCACTTCGTCTTGAGCAGGAGAAGGTGGAAAATCTTAACAGGTCAAAGCGTGAAATAGAAAACGCGAATGCGCTTTTAAGCCTTTCAGAAGAAAAATACCGGCTTATAGTTGAAGGATCAAGCGATATTATTTTTACCCTCGACAGAGACCTGAACTTTATAACAGCAAACAAAGCCATCGCAACAGCATTCAAGCTCGACCCCGCAAAAATATCCGGCATGAACTTTATGGAACTGCTTTACACTCATGAAGCGGAGCAGAGCATGTTCGGTATTCTTGCCAGGGAGAAACTGGAGGAATTCAGGACTACCAGGGAACCGGTTTACTTCAGGGCACAGTTTATTTCGGCCATCAATACAGAACCAATAGAGATGCAGGTACACCTTGAATACCTGAACATCAGCGGAAAAAACGAAATTTTGGGTAAAATGTCAAACATAGCCGACGACTCCCTGCTGAATTATTTTATATCTGAAAACCAGGTCTACTTAATAGGCAACTACCTTATCACAGCAGAGGAGATTACTCACAGGATAACACGGAACCTGAAAAAATTTATTTCCGCGTCACAGATAAAAATGATACAAATAGCCCTTCGTGAAATTATTATAAATTCCATCGAACATGGTAATCTTGAAATATCATTTGACGAAAAATCTCAGGCAATCAGCAACGGCAGCTACTTTGAGCTTATACGCCACAGGCAGAACGATCCTGCAGTGAAAAATAAACGTGTCCGTATTGAATACAGCGTGACGGACGACAATATAACCTATACCATCTCTGATGATGGGCCCGGATTCCAGTACACCGAATACCTGCGCATGTCACCCGAAGCGGCAAATGCCGGATACATTGCACATGGCCGCGGGCTTTTTATTACCCGGAATATTTTTGATGAAGTAAAATTTAACGAAAGGGGGAACGCTGTTACCCTTATTAAATATCTTAACAACGAAGAATAATTGTGCCGCTGTGAACTTCCGTAAAATAAATAATTTCAGTTCTTGCGCAATTCATAATTTATGACAGGAAGAGAAACAATTAAGAATGTAAACTTATATTTTTACTTGAAGAACATATTCGCCAGAAAATAGGCGCCGGTAAAAAGGGTAAAGGGCATAGTAAGATAATAAATGGCAAGTTCGCTTTTTTTTACGATCCCCGGCCTGTAGACCTTTTTGCCGAAAAAATTAAGGTCGTAGTATTCAGAACTCATAACGCGCCTGATTATCCTGATCGTTATCCTTATCTTAACGAAGAGTAGTGAAAAAAAGACAAGCCCCGATTCAAGCACCATCATGGGTTTAAAGCTGAACTTCCTGATTATTTCGGGAGTTTTAACCATCATAATAAGCATTATCATGCCGATGAGAAAATTGCTCACTGTTGTAACGAGAAATCCCTGGAAGCTTCGCTCTGATTTTTCAGACAGGTATGCCCCGATAAAAAGCGCATGAATAAAAATAGACAACTGAAGCGCGACCAGGAGTCCGAGGAAAAAAATGTCTCTCATAATACAGTTGAACCTTTATATTTATATAGTTCAGAAATCATGAAATCCCCCATCCTGATATTAAGAGGGATGCCGGGCAAAAATGCAACAAATTATTACGGATTATATATAAAAGTTTACCCCGATATTGCAGGCTTTGCCTGGTACCGGGGAGATGAAATTATTAGAGCTCTCTCCCGGGGAAAATCAGATCTTTGTTACTTTTAAAGTATATGCCCCCCTGTTTGAACTTTCAGGCCAGTAATCGAGAACAAATGCAATAAGAAAAATATTTTCCGGATCTTCGTTCGGCGTGGTAAATTCAATTACCTGTCCTGGCTTTAACACACTGTAAACAGACCTGAACCCGTCCTCTTCGTTGGTTGCATAAAAGACCACCGCACCAGGCATATAATCAGCATCCCTTCCAGTCTGGCCGGTGTAAAAACAGTCGCCGGATAGTTCAACCCTGTACCTGGCATTCATATCGAGTTTTATTTTTATGCTTTTCTCTGGTATATTGTTCTGCTGCCGGTTAAGAAAGACACAGTTCTTTGCGGCGTCTATGGTATAGGTTTCGGATTTAAGGGAGACAGCTGAAAATGTTATAAGTAAAAGTGCTGATACAACTTTAAGCTTAATCATAATAAACTCCTTTAAGTATGGTTAATCTACAATAGTTTAATAATCTCATTAGTCAATAACGATTTATGGCACAAAACCTAAATCAGTTTTGTGCCTGCTTATGGAGCTGACGCACGACAGTATCCCTGTCATAGGGTTTTTTTACGTACCCGTTTATGCCAAGCTTTATCAGCTCGTCCACCTTTTCCCTGTCGCTGACCGAGGTGACCATGAAAATCTTTGTGTTCTCAAGAATCGGCCTGACTTTTTGCAGCACTTCTATTCCGTTCATCACAGGCATCTCCAGATCAATAAACAGGTAGTCCGGCCTGTTTTCGGGAACTTCAAGTTTAACAACGGCAGCTCCGCCGTTATCCACCTCATAGATGACATTGAATTCCAGCGAAAGAAGAATCTGTTTTAGTGCCGCTCTTGAAAGGGTTGAATCATCGACAACTACGGCCGTATAACTTGAACCATCATTTTTTCTTCCCAGCGGTTTTTTGCTGTAGATATTATCCATATAACCACCTGTTATATTATGAGTACACTGCACCCGGGATATGCCATGGCAATAATATAATATTAAAGTTTACCCCGGAAAATCACCTTTTTGCGGAAAAATTTTTTCGTATCGTAAAATATTACAATCCGAATTCGAGATATTCAGCTGCCTTCGAAAGCAGCTTGCCTTTTTTACCAAGGCCATCAATAGACCTGATCCTCTGCTCACGCCTGAGATTCAGTATCATCTCAACAGTTACATGTCCCAGTCCAGGTACGCGCAGAAGCTGCATTCTCTCTGCCCTGTTTATGTTGACCGGGAAGAATTCGGGATGGTTTGCGGCCCAGACCTCCTTGGGATCAGCATCGAGGTTAAGATTACCAGTGGAATCGAAGGGGATTTCATCTTCGGTGAATCCGTATTTGCGGAAAAGCCAGTCTGTCTGGTAGAGCCTGTGCTCCCTTGTAAGCATCTGTTCATTGGAGAGGGGTGAGTTCTCGCCAGGAAGCGTACTATCGCCTGCGCCACGCTGATATGCGCTGAAATAGACCCTTGACAGACCCAGTCGCCTGTAAAGCCCCCATGTGTATTTAACTATTTCGCTGTCAGACTCGCCGGATGCTCCAACAACAAACTGCGTAGTCTGCCTGACCCTGCTGTACCGTTCCCCGCGCGCAGTGAGACTGCTTATCAGCTTCATGGGGCGAATCACATCGTTCAAATAGTCCTTTTTTTGTGTGAGTATTCCGAAATTCCTGGTGCCCGGCGCCTCAATGTTTACCGAAACAGCACTTGCCAGAGAAACAGCCTCTTCAACCGCAGCATCGCATGTGCCGGGAATAACCTTCAGGTGAATATAGCCCCTGAAATTCTCTTTACGGCGGAGAATTGCGGCTACGTCATTTATAATCTGCATTGTCCGGTCGGCATTACCGGTCACGCCGCTTGATAAAAAAAGGCCTGATACAATGCCTTTTCTGTAATACTCCAGGAATGACCTGGCAATCTCCTCCCTCGAGAGTGTGCACCTCTGGCTGTCGTTCCCCGTACGCAGCGGGCAATACCTGCAGTCATTTACGCAACTGTTGGAAGCGAGTATTCTGAACAGAAAAGTTCTTCTTCCATCAGGAAGCACCACGGGGTAGATCCACCTGTTGTCTTCTGAACGATGCCTGTGTTCATCTGGATTTTTTGTGCCGCAGGCGCATGCAAGATCATACTTCGAATCGCGGGAGAGTATCTGAAGTTTTTCAAGAGTGTCGGGTTTTTTGTGAACACTAATCATAAAGATACTATACATTAGTATGTTATAATTTCAACAAAAAAATTTGATCCAAACCTGTTTTATCCCGGTATTTGTTGTTATTAAATTGAGGCTCTGACCCCCGATACATGCTCTGACCCCGATACATGCTCTGACCCCGATACATGCTCTGACCCCGATACATGCTCTGACCCCGATACATGCTCTGACCCCGGATCTTTTATTCTATTGACATTTAACTTATACCGGCCGGAAATTATTGAAAGGACTGGCTTATACATGAAAATCAGGGTGAAATTTTATATACTCCTCCCATGCCTGCTTCTGTGCCTTATTGCCCGCTATAAATACGGTTATTGCGGTTTTAACATGGAACCTGATAAAAAGCTTCATCTTGGTGCCGGTGTCATTACAGGCTCAGGCTCATATTATATCTGTCCTGAAATTGAAGAATTTGTAACAGGCCGGTCATACGTTCATCCCGTAATATGGAGTACGGGCATGGCTTCACTGGCAGGCGCAGGTAAAGAGATTGTTTACGACGGAATGATGCACAGGGGTTACTCCGATGTATATGATTTCTATTATACACTGGCTGGCGGTATGATCAGCGGACTTACACTATGCATACTTGAAAACATATTTGTATGCCCGGATACGAATCTTTCGATCGAAGCTTACCCGGCAGATAAAAAAATTTTCATTTCGTATTCACTCGCTTATTGATGCAGATCCCTCTTTAAAATATTTTCAATGTTAATTCCTTAAACATTTTACAGAGTAAAAAACTCTATCCCTTTGCCGGAGGGGGAATTAAATCACAATTTTAAACTGAAAAGTATTTTCAGGAATAATTACTGAATATTTTTTACTTTACATAATTTTAAAAAAGTTAAATAACTTGAGACTCGGTTTTATATAAACTGCCCGGAGCAACTACATGAGGAAATTTCTCTATCTGCTGTATCAGCCTTATAAATGGCTTGTTTACATACCGTTTCTGCTTGTATCTACGCTTGTTTTCGGAATAACAGCGGCACTTCTGGCAATCTTCGTAAGTCCCAGACTGGCAAGCTTTATTGGCGGTGCATTGTGGGCAAAACTTAACTGCTATGTCACACCGATTTTTGTAAAAGTTAAAGGACGTGAGAATGTTGACAAAAAACAGTCCTATGTTATAGTTTCAAATCATCAGAGTCAGTTTGACATATTTGTACTTTATGGTTATATAGGGATTGATTTCAAGTGGGTAATGAAATATGAACTCAGAAAAATTCCGGGCCTGGGTATAGGATGTGAAAAGATCGGTCATGTCTTTATTGACAGGTCAGACAGTGAAAAGGCGATAGCCTCACTTAAAGCTGCCAGAGAGAGAATTGTTAACGGCACATCGATAATTTTCTTTCCAGAGGGTACAAGGCGTATAGGTAACAGACTTGGAGAATTCAAGAAAGGGGCGTTCAAGATGGCACTCGACCTGAACCTTCCCATTCTGCCGGTCACCATCAGGGGAACCGAAAAAATTCTGCCTCCGAAGACAATGGACCTTTTTCCCGGTTGCGCGCAGCTCATAATCGGAAAACCAATTTCGACAGAGAACTTCAACGATTCAAACATTGAGGAACTGATGCAAAAAGTTAAAGAAGCAATGGAGAGCAAACTGTACGGGGATGACTGATAACATGTGAAGACTGACTGACTTCACGCGACGTTAACCCGGTATAAATATAAAATCGGAGGTATTTAAATGGCTGATAAGGGTACATCAAAAAAAGTAACACGGGTCTCCGGGGATTCATCCTCAGACGGAGCCAGGTCTTTCACTCCCACTGCCGAAGCAAAGGGGAGCGCAACAAAATTCCGAATAATAGCAGTCGTTCTATGGGCCATTGCAATCGGACTCGAGGTATTTGCAATATACCTG
>JAAYBQ010000286.1 GCA_012730035.1 Spirochaetota bacterium | reverse complement strand
TCCTCTGAATTAATATTCAGATTGGAACCGGACATGGACCAGATTCCCCAGATGAATATTACTGACACAAGTGCAGCCGCGCCGGCAAAAATATAATTCCTGTAATTATCATAAAAGGTCATCAGCTGGATCATCCACGCAGACTTGGTAGGCCTTGTCAGTTCTTCAATTGGAGTTGCAGATTCACCGATCTTGTAGCCCTTGTAAAGCTGTATCATCTCCTCTTCATTAAGCTTAAGAAGTTCCGAATATGCCCTGAGAAAGCCTATTATATATGTTTCGCTGGGAAACTTGTCAAAATCCTCGTTCTCAAGGGCTTCAATATAGGTCGGGGCAATGTTTGTCTCATTGGCAACTTCCCTGATTGAAAGCTTCCTGGCTTCCCTGGTTGTTCTAAGTTTTTCCCCTATGCTGTCCACGACTACTCCTCTGAAATCATCGGATTTTTTATCAGCCTTGCAGATGCCGGTATTTCAAATTTAAAGATACCGTTTGGCATGTCTATGTTGGTTTTGATATTTGAAAGTATAATTACTACCTTTTTGCCCGTTGAAGTCTCACCCTCAGCCTTGACTATAAAATAACTCTCATTAACCCAGAGTTTTATTGTCCGGTAACCACTCCTCGTCTCCTTCTGTTTAAGAATAAGTGTGTACATTTTACTTCCGTCGGGCATGGTCTCAGGCTCTTCCTTTGAGGCAAACCTGTAATGGTACTTGTTAAAAAGTCTGGCAAGCCCTGCCTCGGAGCCCGATGTAAAAATTCCCGATTCCGACATAAGGTCCTGTTCCGCCACAACATTAAGAGATGGGATATAAACCCACATCATTTCTCCGTTGGAAACAATCTTCTGCCTCGCAGGATTGGAAAATTCCATCAGCAGCTTGTCTGATCCCTTCGATTTGAGAACACCTGTCTGAATAGCCCTGCGCCCATCCTTTTCGGACTGTATCTGGAAATTAGCCTGATATGACTCAAGGTCAGCATAGGTCTTTTTGATATTTTTAACAATGTCGCTTACTGTAACAAAATCGAATTTGTACGCAAAGGCACTGCCTGCGGCCATAAAAAATATTATTATCAGGTATGTGAAGAGTTTTTGTCTGTTTTTATTCATTTGTCTTCTTTGTTTTACTAAGAATTTATTGGCATTGCTGCACAATTTTGTCCTGCACCGCTAAAGATGCATCTCTGCCTTCAGAAATTGAACCCCCAAAACCCTGTAAAACAGGAGTTTTTTACATCAGATTCATCATAAATAGAATTAAATACTGTCGCGAAGACAGACCGGGTCACATCAATTAGATTTAAGGTCAATAAAAAGTCAATACTAAAAAAGTGAGCCCGTTGTAAACGATTTTTGGCATACACTGATGAAAAAAATATTTTAATTAGTAGACAAATATTAAATTAGCAAGAGTATTGAATGATCACTCACTACAGGAAAATCCATGAAAGCGATATTTATAGGCAACAGGAAGTTAAGAGAGATTGACCTTCTTGATCCCCGTTTTGACGAAGACCTTTCTGTAATAATGACCGAGTTCTCACTTATGGAATCGCATATAATTTATTTTTCTGCAGGTGACGCAAAGATCAAAGAGATTCTTATCAAAAAAGATCCAACATGGTCAGTCTGACTTATCACTGAATTTTTTACACCAGACGCAGTCCAAGATCAGCAGCCAGCTTTACCATATCATCGGGCAGCGGAGCGTATATGCTTACATCCCTGCCGTTAAAAGGATGAACAAAACCTATACTGTATGCATGCAGCGCACACCTGCTGAATCCTGCACGCCTGATAACAGAATCGGTCAGCCCCTTTTCAACATATTCAAGATAAACGCTTTCATCGGGTCCGTAAAGCTTATCGCCGATTATAGGATAACCCGCATACTTAAGATGCACCCTGATCTGGTGCATACGGCCTGTTACAGGAACCGCCTCAAGCAGAGACGCGTCAGTGGAAGACGAAAGAATTCTGAACATTGTGTACGATTCCTCTGCTGCACCAGGGTACGCCTCCCTTTTTTTTCGAATAAGGGATTCACACGCCTGACCGATCGGAACATCCATAATGAAATTTTTTTCTGCCGGAACACCTCGTACCATGGCCCTGTAGCTCTTTGCAAAACTGCCGAAATTTTTCTGCATCGCCGAGGCCGCTTCAGCACTCTTTCCAAAAAGAATTGCCCCGGAGGTCTCCCGGTCAAGCCTGTGCACCGGGTAGAGCTTAACACCAAGATCCTCTTCAAGCACCATGACAAGGGTGTTGAGGAAAAAAATTCCCGAAGGATGCACTGGAAGATTGCCACTCTTGCTTACAGCGACAAATTCATTATCCTCGTAAATCACCCGGTAACTTCGGTCTATTTCAGGTTCTTCGTAATCCCCGGCCAGGTATGTCACCATGTCACCCGCCCTGATTTTTCTTCCGGGAACAATAACAGGCGAACCATTCACGAGAACACGTCCCCCGCATATCTCTCTCTGCCATGATGTCCTGCTCATATAGCTGAACCTGCACGAGAGATAAAGATCAAGCCTCTGCTGCTGCGTCCCCGCCGGAACTGCGGAACCAATAATCCTGTCAGATGTCACCATATTATAAAAGCACCGAAATCATTCCTTCCTTTAGCATCCCGCGTCTGTCAAAATCTTTATCGGTTACAATATATTCCTGATTACGAAGAAAACCAGCATGGCTGGCTATGCCATCCTCAAGCTGTAACATAATCTTTTTTGCCACTTCAATATTTTTATACACGCTCGACCCGGCCCATTCCCTGTAAAGCCCTGAACTAAACAGCACTTCCCCCCCGGCCGCCGGAATATCTCTTGTCCCCTGTAGAACCCTGTAAAGATGCTCAGCAGCCATGCTCTGGGAAATACCGTTAAAGAAGCCGGTAATAATTCCGCCGCTGCTCCTGAAGGCCGCAGCGTCAGAACCGGCGTCAGCAAGGACATTATTGACAATCGCGGCAAATTTTTTAAAAACAATGTCACCTGCGTCATTTCCAGACTTGCGATTGATTTCATCCAGATTGCTGATTTCGCAGCAGAAAACATATCTTTCCAAATTACCATTGTAGCACGCTTTATCGTCATAATAGACGGGAAGAATAAAATCTTCAAAATATTCCCATTTCCTTAAACCCGTGAGGCTGTCTAAATAAACCCTGTCCATCTCACGTGCTATGTCACTCTGTTTATCCTCTCTCCCCGATACCACCGCCTCTTTTTCAACGGCTGCCAAGGCCTTTCCCCCACCCTGAAGACTTTGCTGCAATGTGTCTATCTCCTGGCGCACGGCCCTGATTCCCTTATGCCCGAAATAATCCGCAATGTAGAATCCTATTGAACAACCTGTTTCAATAAAATCCATCAGTGAAACATTCTTCCTGCCCAGGAATGCCTCAATAGCCCTGATCTTTGAATACCTGATCCTTGAATTAACAGCAAAGTCGAATCTGTCCATGGAATCGGGAGGCTCGTTTCTACCCTCGTTATTGAACCCGGCTATAATATCATTAAACCTCATGCACAGGTTATAGCATCTGGAAGAGATGGATGAAAGAGTTTCCCTCATCTGCCTTGCCCCCTCAAGTCTGGGGAGTTCCCGGTCAGTATCCGCAAGTATCTGAACAAGTGACTCCCCCTCTTCTGAAGGTGGTACTCTGAATCCGGCAACATCCTTACCCCTGCTGCCCTGAAGTTCCTGGCCGAAATTTATAAAATCCCCGGCGGCCTTTACAAGAGCGGGGTACCTTGAAAAAAAATTTTCCACACTGTCACTCTCGTATTCGACAGTAAAATCGCCCACTCCTGCGACAGGATCTATAATATACTTAATATATCCTTCGAGAATTTTTACTATCCGGTATAACGGCCTGTACTGGTCCTTTGTTGCTGAACGCTCGGCACTCCTGTCCAGTAAATATATTTTTTCAGAGATTGCCTCACCCTGCGCTGAGTATTTTTTAGTAAGGTTAAGAAGCTCGTCCAGCCTTGACCGGTTTTTATAATCATCGCTTTCGCGTTTTTTCTCCTCTTCATTAAGTCTCTGCAAAGCTCCCTGTGTAAGATTTTTCACCGCTGAATCGACAATACCATCTTCACCGGCAAGATACATCAGCTGATTGAATGTCTTTACGGGCACCCCGAAGTGTGATGTGTAGAATGAAAAGAGCGCGCCGCAGATACTGTTCCTTATAATGCTGCGCCCGGTATATTTCATAACAACATTATTCTGCAGAGGCCTGTCGGTCATGAACCCTATAAATCCCATGAATCCGTGTGCGGGCTGACGATCCCTGAATACTTTTTTCAGTGCCCGGTCAATAACCTGGACGTTCCTTATTACGCATATAAACCTGGATGTAAAATCCTCCATGAATTCGTACAGCTCCGCAGGATCATAGCTTGAATATTTTTTAACTTCATTGAACCTTTCTGCGGCGTTACCAGCCTCTGCCAGCTTGACTATTGAATTATACTCAATTGAGCTCAGGTAATAATAATATTCATCGAGCACCATGAAAATTTCATTTTCGATCTGCCTGTGCCATGTAACAAAATTAACCCGCAGCAGGTCAAGTGTGGACGCCCTGTACAGGTGAGTAAAAAGGGTGATCGTTCCGTAATCAAGAGCAAACCTGAAGAGCCTGTACCAGTTTGTAAAAAAGAAGTGCGACCTTGAAAGAGCGGCTATCTCATTTTTTTTCTTCTCCTCTTCAATTTTTATTTCTGATTCTGACGAGTACCGCTCCCTGACTGTGCGCATCAGGTCTTCAGCCATCCTTTTTTTGGCAAGGCTGCCCAGTCCCGATGATGCTATTACCGCAAAACGTTCTTTTTCATGTCGCGTAAGCTCTATCTTCCTGTCTGTGATATACTTTTCAAAAGAACTTACTGCATCCCTGAAAGAGTTATACTGATTGCGTTCACTTGAACTTTTAGACTCTTTCATTTCGTCAAGTACATGGCTCAGCTTTTCGAGGTAGTCCCTGTGCTCCTTTGAATAGAGCCCCACCTCGCCTATATAGTCTTTAACCTGTTTTTCTACACCATCTTTCATCAGGTTCTCCAAAATTTATAGCTGCAACCGGTTTAAAAACCATGCAGCTTCAAATACAATATAATACCCGGGTACAAATTAATACTCCCCGCCCTGCAATTAATGAGAAATTTTAAACAGACTTCATATTTATGCAATTTAAAAAAGGTTAAAGACCAATCCCTGCAGAAGAATTACCAGTTGTTTTTGTGCTTTAAAGAACCTTTTTGCAGGTACAACGGGGGCGGAACACCCTCCCAGCGCGGTTAAATCCGTCATAGTGGCGCATAATTGGTAATTTAGATCAAAAAATGATTGAAAACAGACGGCCATCATTAAGTTCTGTACAGATAAAGCAATATCAGGGAAACCAATGAAGAAAAAACTGTCAATTATAGTCCCAACATTCAGGGAGGCTCCAAACATCCCGGAACTGACAAAGCGAATTGATTCTTCCATAAAAAACAAATATGACTATGAAATAATCATAGTTGATGATAACTCGCGGGACGGTATTGAAAAAACCGTAGAAGAACTCCAGCGCAGCTACCCTGTTAAACTGAAAATAAGACTTACTGAAAAGGGACTCTCCTCAGCTGTTATCTCGGGATTCGAAATGGTAACCGGCCAGATTATAGTGGTTATGGATGCAGACCTGAGCCATCCTCCAGAAAAAATAACAGCACTTGCAGACAGGATTGCATATGATGGATACGAATTTGTAATAGGTAGCAGGTTTGTCCATGGAGGATCATCGGATCACTTTGATTTGTACAGAAAAACAAATGCCTTTGTGTCAAAGATTATCGCGCGGCCTTTCACAAAAGTTAAAGATCCCATGGCAGGATTTTTTGCATTCCCGGCCGCTCTTCTTGAAAAAAATGTCCAGCTTAATCCGCTTGGATTTAAAATCGGCCTTGAACTTCTTGTTAAACTTTCGCCGCAAAAAATTTCCGAAGTACCGATCGATTTTCAGGAAAGGCTATACGGCGAAAGCAAGCTTACATTCAGACAGCAGATACTTTACCTGATGCATATATGGCGGCTGTTCAGATTCAAATACAGGACGCTTGGTGAATTTATCGTCTTCGCAATGATAGGAACATCCGGC
>JAAYBQ010000285.1 GCA_012730035.1 Spirochaetota bacterium | reverse complement strand
TGCATTTGTAACTTTAATTGCCGGATGTTCAGTTAAAGAAGAACATTATGCGCTTTCAAGGTTTATTTCACCTGATATCTGCGGCGGATGTCATGACGAAATTTACTCACAGTGGAGCGGATCTACCCACCAGCTTGCACATGACGATATAATATATCTTACTTCTTCATCTGACGGACTTAAAGGACTGACAGACAAAGATGAAATCGAAGAAGCTGAACTCTGCGTTAAATGCCACACACCGGTAGGATACGTAAGTGGATATCCTCTTAAAACATCTGATGATAAATCAAAAATACAGGAACCGGCAATTCATGGTGTTCAGTGTGATTACTGTCATTCAGTTGAGGGCGCTTACGCTGTTTATAATGCTAAATTCAAGCATGATCCTGGTAATGGTGATTCCGATCCTGGCAACAAGAGGGGCCCGTTTGACGATTCTCAGAGTGATTTTCATAAATGCAGTTTTTCTGAATTTCATACAAGGTCAGAAATGTGCGGGACCTGCCACGATGTCCGCCATGTCGTTTTTGGTACACGTCTTGAAAATACATACCAGGAATGGAAATCCTCAAAATATAATAAAGAGGGGGTTCAATGTCAGGACTGTCACATGTATCAGAGAGAAGGTGTTCCCGGGACCGGGTCAACAGCAAGGCTGCTTAATCCCGGTAAGGCAAGTGCAGATGGCCCTGACAGGAAACATATCTTTACCCATTATTTTATAGGCGGTAATACAATTCTCCCGACTATCGGCAAAGATAAACTGCAGAAAGAGATGGCGGAAGAGAGGCTTAGAAATGCAGCCGTTATTTCTGTTGACGGATTTGAGGGTGACAGCATTCGTATCCGAATACTGAATAATGGTGCCGGACATTACATACCTACGGGACTTACCCATGTCCGCCAGGCATGGATTAGAATTATAGTCAGGGACAAAAAGGGGAAAATAGTTTACAGTTCCGGTGTGGTTGATTCAAAGGGTAATATTACCGGTAAACCCTCGATATATGGAACAGTTTTTGGTGACGGTAAAGGTAATCCGGTTTCCAATATAGCTAAAGCCAGGGAGATTCTTTCTGATAACAGACTTAAACCTGACGAAGAGAAGATTGAAAAAATCAATATTGGTGAGGTTACTGGAAAACTTACAGTTGAAGTTGCTCTTCTTTATAGAGGTCTTGACCAGAGTATAGCTGATTCGATAACTGAACTCAAAAAAATTAAAGTACCTGTTGTTGTTATGCACGAAGCGAAAGCTGTTATTGAAAAAAAATAATATTAACAGAAGAAGCTGTTTAATAAAAAAGTCTCCATAAGTCATGGAGACTTTTTTATTTTTATCTTTGAAGTTCCGCCAGCTTAAATTTTACATCATCCGCATGTCCGTTAACTTTAACATTATTCCATATAAAACGGATAATTCCTTTATCATCAATCAGAAAGGTGGTGCGTATCACTCCGTAGTATTCGTTTCCGTACATTTTTTTCGGTTTCCATACTCCGTATTTTTGAAGCACAGTTTTTTCTTCATCGCTGAGCAATGTTACCTGAAGATCGTGCTTCTGGATAAATCTTTGATGGTTTTTGCATGAATCGGGGCTTATTCCGACAACCACGCCGTTCATTTTATTGATTTCAGGAAGGCTTGCAGTAAAATCCACAGCTTCAGCAGTACAGCCGCTTGTGTTGTCTTTTGGATAAAAATAGAGTATTATCCATTTACCTTTCATTGATGAAAGTGAAATTTTATTTCCTTCAGCATCTGGCAGTGTAAATGCGGGCGCCTTTTTCCCTTCTGCGGGTACATAGTTTTCGTTCATATAACTCTCCATTAAGAATTGTGTTTGAAATTAATATAATTAATAACTTGAGTTAGGCGTTTTTTTAAAAGAAAAAGAATAATGGGGCAAAAAATAGTATTAATTTTTCGCCCCATTATGAATAGTATTTTAAAAACACCTATGGATAAAAAAGTAAACAACAGATAACAGA
>JAAYBQ010000284.1 GCA_012730035.1 Spirochaetota bacterium | reverse complement strand
TTATTTACACTATAAATAATATCTTTATCAGCAAGGCCGGATTTTTCAGCTATGCTCCCACTTACTACGCGGTTGATCGCAATACCCTCAGAATAGGGCATTACCCCTATTGTAAAACGGCTTTCGTATTTATCCATCGAAGGTCTGACAGTAAAATTTAAGCGCTCACCTTTTCTTTCTGCTGTAACAAGCAATTCAGCACCCTCGGAAAAAAACACCGCAGCCTGGATGTCCGCAAAGGACTTTACCTCTTTGCCGTTAATGGCAACGATTCTGTCGCCTGTCTGTATGCCTGCAGTATGCGCGGGTGAAGTATATTCTTCTGATATATATTCCGAAGGTACCATTACAAGGCTGGACTCACGGTCATACCCTATCATATTCATCATGAAGAAAAGCATTATGCCGAATATCAGGTTAAAGATTGGGCCCATCGCCACAGTCACTATGCGCTTTAACGGGTGTGCCGAGAAAAACTCGTAACCCTCACCCGTTCTTTCCTGTGTGGGGTCGTCACCATAAAACTGGCAATACCCGCCGAATGGAATAAGTGTAACCTGGTATGTGGTATCGCCTATCTTTTTCTTTATAAACCCGGGGCCATACCCCATGGAAAAGACCCTGGCCTTTATTCCGACCATCTTCCCGCCAAGAAGGTGGCCCAGTTCATGCACAAATATGCAGAACCCGAGAAGCACTACCGCTCCTGCAATATATGATAATGCCATCATATTTTTTTCTCCCTGATTAAAGAGAGCGCCGTGTCCACGGCCTCCCTGTGTGATTCAAATATTTCCTCTATACCCGGATTTGCAATATATGCCACCCGGGCCATTGTTTTCTCAACTGTTCTGACAATGTCCATATAACCTGACTTTCTGTCAAGAAAAGCATAAACCGCAATTTCATTGGCAGCGTTAAGAACTACCGGAACATTGCCGCCTTTACGGCCTGCAGCATAACACATGTCAAGAGCAGGGTACTTTTCGTTGTCATGCGCCCTGAAGTTAAGGCTGCCCGCTTTTGCAAGGTCCAGCCTGCCGAAACTGTTCCTGGTCTTTTCGGGCCAGGTCAAAGCACCCATTATGGGAAAAACCATGTCTGTAACACCCATGTGCGCGTATACAGCACCGTCAACGGTTTCGACCATTGAGTGAACCACACTCTCCGGATGTATTATGACGCTTATCCTGTCATAGTCCAGTCCAAACAGATGGTGTGCCTCTATCACTTCAAGTCCCTTGTTCATCATGGTAGCCGAGTCTATGGTTATCTTGCTCCCCATACTCCAGGTCGGGTGTTTAAGGGCTATCTCGGGCGTTACATTGTCAAGTTCTGCAACCGGGTAATCCCTGAGACTACCACCGGATGCAGTGAGTATTATTCGCTCGATCTCATCTTGTTCCAGATTATGAATCAGCGAAAATACCGCACTATGCTCACTGTCAACCGGTATCAGTTCAACTCCCCTGTCAGCAGCCATCTTAATAAAAATATCCCCGGCCATGACAAGAGTCTCCTTGTTGGCCAGCGCAAGCCTTTTGCAGCTGTCAAGGGCTGCTATGGACGGGACAAGTCCTGCCGATCCGACAATTGCCGAAACCGTAATGTCACAGGGACGGCCCGCAAGTTCGCGTATGCCCGAATCCCCCTCCAGGAACTCAATGTTTTTATATAAACTCTTCAGTTCCCTGAACAAAGATGAATCACACGCCGACCTGTCACCAACGGCAACAACTGCCGGCATAAATTCACTTATCTGTTCTGACAATAATTTGAGGTTACTGTTACAGGCAAGTCCGCAAATACTGAACCTTTCAGGCAGCGACCTGATTACCTTAAGGGAGGATACACCTATGGAACCGGTTGAGCCGAGTACTGTTACACGCTGCATTGCTTTCAGGGTATCCCCTTAAAGACGAGGTAGTAGTAGAAGAATGGAAGCGCGAAGATCACTGCGTCGAAAACATCCCACATGCCTCCATGCCCGGGGATAATCCTGCCCGAATCCTTGATACCGCCGTCGCGTTTTACCGCAGACTCAACAAGATCACCGATATCAGCGAGTATGCTTATTGCTATGCCCAGAATTGCGCTTTCAAGCATGGTAAAGAGTGACGGCCCATTTATTATGAACGATGCGATAAACTGGTTGCCCAGAATAAATGCTATAAGCCCGAAAAGTAGACCGAAAAAATAACCCTCCCAGGACTTGTTAGGCGAGGCCGCGATCTTCGCCTTGTGCCTGCCGAACATTATGCCTCCAAAGTAGGCTCCGGTATCATTGAGCATTACCACGGCTACAAGCAGTATTATGTAACTGCCTCCATCCCTGAGGGACTTGAGCAGTATAAGATGCGAAACGAAGAGTGCGATATACATTACCCCAAAAAGAGTTACGGCCATTGAATAAGCCCCGCCCTTAAGCGGCCGTGTAAAGAGCTGAAGGGTCAGCACTACTGCCACGAAAATAACTGTAAAACCGATAATCAGCCTTGCGTCGAAACCTGCAACAACACCCGAAAATCCGAAGGGTTTGCCGAAGGCGTAAAGAAACATTACCAGGTTGAGAAAAAATCCCGCGAGCATACCGGTCTTTATAAAGGCTTTTTCATCTTCGGTTTTATATGTAATCATATAGTATTCATAAAGACAGGTGAGCGATATTACACATGAAGCGAAGAATACCGGCAGTGAAAAAAAGTCATCAGTTATAAGCACATACACAAGAACAGGAAGGGTTACTATCGCGCTCAGAATCCGCGTCATTGTCTCTTTATTAAGTACGCTCATATTCCTCCGAATCTCCTTTCTCTCTTTTGAAATTCAACAATTGATTCGTAAAGGTCTTCAGGCCTGAAGTCGGGCCAGAGAATGTCCGTAAAATACAACTCGGCGTAAGCAGCCTGCCAGAGCAAAAAATTGCTGATCCTGTATTCACCGCTTGTTCTTATTAACAGGTCAAGCTGCGGCAGGTCAGAAGTGTAGAGAAATTTTTCCAGTTTCTTCTCTGTAAGTTTTTCCGGCTTTTTTAGTGAAGCGGCCCAGTCGTTTACAGCCCTTACTATCTCCTGCCTGCTGCCGTAGTTAACGCAGAAATTGAGAGTGATCTTTTTATTGACGGCGGTTTCATCGACAGCGCGCAGGATTGTTTTTTTTGTTGATGGTGGCAGCCCCCTGAGGGATCCCGAATGCTTGATTCTTATATTTTTTTCTTTTATTGAGGCAAGCTTTGTGTTAAAAAAATATTCCAGCAGATTCCATAATCCCCTGACCTCTGAAACAGGCCGCGACCAGTTCTCAACTGAAAATGCATACAGTGACACAGCCTTTATGCCAAGATCAATAGCGGCATCCATGAGCGGTTCAATTACATCCGCACCGTATTTGTGACCCTCGCTCCTGGGCAGGTTACGCATCTTTGCCCAGCGGCCGTTTCCATCCATGATTATGCCCACGTGTTCCGGGACGGGACCGGGCTTGACCATTTTTTTTATGTTTTCCATTGACCCCGGGTCAGAAAAAAAGATTAACCTGCCGCTGAATCAGCTGGGAAAAGACCGGCGGACAGGCACTAAAGTGAGTTTCTAAAGGCTGAGAATCTCCTTTTCCTTATTATCTGTGAGTTTCTGTGTTTCGTCAATATATTTATCAGTGAGTTTCTGGATTTTATCCTGTGTGCCCTTTGATTCATCCTCGGTTACTTCCTTATCCTTTTCGAGGGATTTAACCATTTCATTGCCGTCCCTGCGTATATTACGGATTGCAACCTTGCACTCCTCGGATTTTCCCTTTGCAAGCTTTACGTATTCCTTTCGTCTCTCCTCTGTAAGTTCAGGAATCTGCAGACGGATCAGGTTTCCGTCATTGGAAGGGGTTATTGACAGATCGGATCTGAGTATGGCCTTTTCAACTTCGCCAAGATTGCTTCTGTCCCAGGGCTGAATTACTACTAGCCTGGGTTCAGGTATTGATATGGTGGCAACCTGGTTCAGCGGCATCTCGGAACCGTAAACGCTTACCTTAAGTCCCTCAAACATGGCCGGGTTGGCCCTGCCTGTCCGTATTGTGGAAAAATCCTTCTGGAGAGCCTTTATGCTCTTCTGCATCCGTTCTTCAACATCGCTCAAGATGTCATTTAACATAATAAATTACTCCGTATCAGGAAATTTTTGTTCCGATTTTATCTCCGAGCACGATTTTTTTAAGTGATCCTTTCTCGAAGAGGTTAAACACAATTATCGGAAGATTATTGTCCATGCAGAGGGAAATGGCCGTGAGGTCCATGACCCTGAGCTGTCTTTTTATCATTTCAATGAACGAAATCTCTTCAATCTTTTCAGCTGACGGATCCTTTTCGGGATCTCCGGTATAAACACCGTCAACCCTCGTTGCCTTAAGCAGAACATCAGCTCCAAGTTCAACAGCCCTGAGGCTGGCAGCCGTATCAGTGGTAAAATAGGGGTGACCGGTGCCGCCTGCCGCAATGACTATCCGTCCTTTTTTCAAATGATCCTCGGCCTTCTGTATGGTATATGGCTCGGCCACGTGCTTCATTTCGATTGCTGTAAGAACCCTTGTGGGCATGTTCATTTTTTCAAGGGTGTTTTCAACAGCCATCGAGTTCATAACCGTGGCAAGCATTCCCATAAAGTCACCGGTAGACCTGCTGATGCCAAGGGCTTCGGCCATGGCGCCTCTGAAAATATTTCCGGCGCCTATAACCATGGCAACCTCCACCCCGATCTCTGCGACCTCCTTGACCTCTGACGCGATCTGGTTAATTATGTCAGGATTGATCCCGGTCTTGCCGTCACCTGCAAGCGCCTCGCCGCTTAGCTTAAGAAGTATCCTTTTATAACGCGGTGTCAGTTCCCCTTGCATATATTACTTTGTCCCTATCTGGAATCTTGAGAATCTGCCTACTTCAATGTTCTCCTTGAAGATTGCTATTTTTTCCTTTATCAGATCCTTGATTTTAATGCTGCTGTCTTTTATGTATTCCTGTTCAAGCAGGCATACATCAGAATAGAACTTGGAGAGTTTACCTTCAACTATTTTTTCGATTACGTTGTCAGGTTTACCCGAATTCTTCATCTGCTCCCTGTATATCTCTTTCTCTTTTTCGAGAATTTCCGAGGGTACATCTTCGGGTTTTATGTAAAGGGGATTCGCGGCAGCAACCTGCATCGCAAGCTCTTTCGCAAGAACCACAAAATCATCATTCCTTGCCACAAAGTCTGTCATACACTTGAGCTCGAGTATTACGCCAAGCTTGCTGTTATTATGAATGTATGATGAGATTATACCCTCTGTAACTTCAGCACCCATCTTCTTATCAGCAGAAGCAAGGCCCTTCTTCCTCAGGTTCTCAACCGCTTTTTCCATATCTCCATCAGTATCAACCAGGGCCTTTTTACAATCGACCATACCGGCCTGTGTTTTATCCCTGAGTTCTTTTATCATCGCACTTGTTACTTCAGCCACTTTAATGCTCCTTATAGTATTATCAATATTTTATAATTATGGGGTCAGCTGAAATTACATTCAAAATTTATGTCATTCCGGTTTTACAGCTTCGTTTTTAGCAGATACCGGAATCTTAAGGACTCCTATAATCCTATGGATACCGGCAGTGCAGCTACGAGGGCTGCCTGCAAGCACGAAACAGGATGTTTCAATTATGCTTGCCTCCGTTTCACTACAGCCGGCATGACAAATCTTTGCGGACCACCATATATGTCCTGTTTACATAATTACATCAGAAAAAAGCAGATTATAAAATAATCTGCTTCCGGTTATTACCACTGGTCGGACTGTTCCCCTTCACGAACAGCATCTTTTTCTTTCGAGACCTCTTTAACATCAGCCTCATCCTCAACAACATCCGCGGCAGCCGCAACCGGGGCTCCATCCTCATCTT
>JAAYBQ010000030.1 GCA_012730035.1 Spirochaetota bacterium | reverse complement strand
AGCTGCCCACCGATAAAAAAAATAATAAAAGCAAGAACCGATGTAGCTATTGTCTCTGCCCTGAAATGTCCGTAAGGATGCTCCCTGTCAGGAGGCTGTATTATTATGATCGAAATGGCCAGTGTAATAAGCGATATAAATATATCTGTAAGACTGTCAAGACCGTCCCCGAGAACAGAAAGGCTGCCCGAAAGTATGCCTGCAGTTATCTTTGCCGAGGCAAGCAAAGCATTGCCCGCAACACTGATTAATGAGGCTGTCTGTATAATTCTATTTCTATCCATAATAATCCATAGTCTATTATATTCAGAAAAGCATTCAATTATTATTGCAGAACAATCATTACCTGCAATTCATTAAACATCTAGCCCACCCATATCAGGAAGTGCGCGTATGATTACATAAATTACGATCATAGCAAACAGGGTGCCCGAGATAAAGACGTAATTCTCGCCCGCACCTGCCAGAATTATCCCGGACAGCAGAGGCCCCACGGTCTGCCCCGTACGCAGCATCGTGGAATTGAGCGACATGAACGCCCCCCGGTACTCCATAGGTGCTATAATAGAAAGCTGGGTCTGGATATTCGGAATAAGAATACCGTTGGCAAATCCGTACAACATAACAGGCAGCACAAAGAGAAGCGCTGTTGGTGTTACAAAAGCTATCCCCAGTGAAAGAATGTAAAAGGTGAATGCCGCGACCATCATCCTCTTTGAACTGGATATGCGGGAAAACCTTCCCATGTTGAATGAACCTATCATTGCGCCCACCGATGATGACGATAAAACTATCCCGGTAAGAAAAGGGGATGCCGTAAAGTGCTCCTTCAGGTAGTAGGGGTAGAATGCAAGAATAATCCCGTATAACATGGTGAACGCCGCAAATGTAGTAAAATAAAGGGCAATCGTCTGCCTGGTCTTCAGCAGAGAGAGTGACTCTTTCAGGTACTGACCTATCCTCCCGTTCTTAACAGGCTCAGGATTATCCAGAGAAAACGCAACAAATGCCGCAACCGGGAACGCAAGGAGTGAAACAAGAAACGGGTAATGCCATCCAAGCAGTGCAGTTGCTCCTCCAATTGCAGGGTAAATCATAGTCCCCATGCTCAAAACAGTGCTGTTGTAACCCATGGCGGTAATCCTCTCCCTGCCGGGGAATATATCGCCAATAACAGTCTGGTTAAGTGAACCAAGAGAAGCCGAGCCCGTTCCCTGCAGAAAACGGAGAAGCAGTATAAGTTTAAAATCATTCACAAAAAAACAGAGTGACCCGCAGATGCCGAAAATCATCAGTGAAGGAACCAGCACCTTTTTTCTTCCGAAGCGGTCACCGGCAATTCCCATGAACGGTGAAAGGAATATCCCGGGCATTGTGAAAAAAACAATCATCAGGTTTGCCTGACTGGAAGTGATTGCCAGCGACGATGCGATAGTTGGAAGAACCGGTGAAATTATTGATACCTCCATTACCGCGATCATTGTAACAGAGAATACTATATGCAGGTTCCGGTTAAGTAGCAGGTTGTCACTCTTCATAAAAGTTCCGCTTTAATGAATTCAGCAACGGTGATACCGAGCTTTATGTGAGATTTACGTTCCAGATGTGAACCGTCTTTATCACTTGCCTTTATCGTCCCGGAAATGTCAAGGCAAAGTAAACCGGTTTCACGAGCCAGTATTGTGTATTCTGCAATCAGCGCTGCGCACTTGTTCATCTGGAGTTGGTAAAAGTTCATCTCTTCGGGCTCAATCCTGGGCATGACAGGCGTCAACATTATTATACCAGGCAGAGGCTCTTCACGCTTTTTGTGCGATTCTTTTATTATTCCTGTAATTTTTTCCAGACCGGCAATAATCCGGGGCAGGGGAATTTCACCTGAATCAAAAATATCATTTATACCAAGGCAGATGACCGCTGCGAAAAGAGGACCGAACGATTCAATATTTGAACCAATCCAGGCAATACCGTTAAGTTCGGGATCGGAGTTCAGGTCAAGAACTGTTCTGCCGCACTTTGCGTCTTCAATTACACTGAATTCAGCACCAAGACTGGAAGCCATTATCATGGGCCACCGAACATCCTCTCCGAAACGAGATCCGTCAGATGGACTGCAGCCCCACGTGTTGGAATTACCGTAACATAAAATTTTTTTCATCTGTAATCCTGATAATATTGCATCTGAATATTTTAATGCAAAATGTAAACTATTTTACTTTATATTCACCCCTAATTCGCACAGAAACATCAATCATTCTAAAATAAAGCGGACATCACAATTATTTTCTTTAAGCAAACTTTTGATTATTACTCAATTTCTTTATAAATTTTTTCTACTGAATTGTCTTAAGGAGGATTCGTGCGCCTGATAACCCATGCTGCACTTCTGTTTAGCATCATCTTTCTGCTGCTTTTAGTGACTATCGCTTTCCAATTCTGGAAACAGAGCGAGACAAAAAACCTGCGCGCAGAACTTGCTGCAATCGCAGAGGTCATGATCAGAAAACAGATTAATCTTGTGGACTTTCCCATATCAAAATATCTGCAGGATATATCCCTATGGGACGACATCGTTGATTATATCAAAAACCGCAACAGGGATTTTACCTATGAGAACTTCGACCTTAGCGCTAAAATCTACTGCATCGATGAAATCCGGATATACACATCCGGTTTTAAAAAAATTTACACATTTAGCAGCAGACCATCCGCTGAATCTGACGGAGACCCGGGCCCGGTTCTTGCTGATATCCGGAAACGCTTACAATCTGAAAAATTCTTTTCATTCTTTCACAAAAATAATAAATCCCTCTACAGAATTACATGCGCATCAATACACCCTTCTTCCGACATGGAAAGAAAAACCAAGCCATACGGATACATTATCACGTCCGTACATTATGACACCGGACACTTTACCCCGTTAAAGAAAGAAATTCCCGCGCTTCAACATATCGAAATACAAACTTCAAACATTAAGTCAGATGCTGACCCTGACTTTCTTTCTGCAATTGTTCCTCTTACTGACATTAACGGAAATGAAACCGGATCAGTTCATGCCCTGTTTAAGTCACCTTTTCTGAGCAGGATCAACGCAGCTGACCGGTTTCTAAGATATTTTATCTATCTTTCTATCACCATCCTGCTGATAACAATAATTATATTCAATCTGAGAATAATTAGACCGCTGAGCGAAATATATAAAATACTTTTCCGGAGCAATTATAATCCCGATCCACGATTTATAAAAAAATTATCATTTGAATTTGAACGCATCATGGAGCTGATCAACCTTAACAGGAGTTTCGAAATCAGGCTTGTAGCAGCCCTGCAGGCAGCTGAAGAACAAAAAGCGATCGCAGAAAAAGCTACCCGCGCCAAAAGCGAATTCCTTGCCAATATGAGCCACGAAATCCGCACACCCATGACCGGTGTTATCGGCTTTTCAGACATGCTGCACGACACAGAACTGAACGATGACCAGAGGGTATTTACCGACGGCATAAAAAAATCTGCAAGACTTACACTCTCCATAATTAATGATATTCTTGACCTTTCGAAAATCGAGTCGGGCAAACTCATTCTCCAGAATGAGCCATTCAATATCACTTCCATGCTCGACAGCATCATACTTATTACCAGGGGATTTGCAACAGGTAAAAATATTGACATAATTCTCGAGAGCAGCCTTCCCAAAAACCTCGTTATTCTGGGAGATCATAAAAGACTGCGGCAGATACTTCTTAATCTGTGAAGCAACGCAGTCAAGTTCACCACCAGCGGTGAGGTTCGTATTATCGCCAAATATTATATGCTGAATGGTGATGAGACTGATCTCACTTTCAGCATAAAAGATACCGGCGTTGGTATGTCCGAAGAACAGCTGAATAGAATATTTGACGAATATGAACAGGTTTACGACCCCGCAGCTTTTACCGGGGGGACCGGCCTGGGGCTGGCAATCAGCAGAAGCCTGACAGAACTGATGCAGGGGACACTCGACGTAACAAGCACGCAGGGGAAGGGTAGTACCTTTACCGTAAGGCTTAAACTGAAACGGACTGAAGAAAAAATTGCAAGTTTTGAACCCGCTGTCCCACGAGACCTGGGTCTTGAGATTCTTGTTGCCGAGGATAATTCAATAAGCATGAAAATTATAGAAAATATTCTGAAAAAAACAGGATGCAACTGTGAAACTGCATATACCGGGGAACAGGCAGTTGAAATTGCCGGCATTAAAAAGTTCGATCTTATACTCATGGATTTTCAGATGCCAGTACTCGACGGCATGAAAGCATCAATGCAGATCCGCAGCGGCAGCGGGCCCAACATAAGCACCCCGATCTATGCAATATCCGCAGACCTCCCGGAAGACTCAGCGGAAAAATCCCGCAATTCAGGAATGAACGGATTTATTATGAAACCCTTCATCAATAAAGATGTTTATGCAGTTCTTCTTAATGTGAAAAAAGGGAACTTGTAGTTTTCATTTTATGAATCCCGCAGGTCTTGTACTATGCTGAATTTCATGATTGATTTTTTCTGCTGCATTTTCATTTATATAATTGAGGGTTAAATAATACATGGAAACTTGTTTAAATAATTTTATCGTCAACCTGCCTCAAAGTTCAGCCCTGCTTTATCTGTTGCTCTTTGTAAGCGCAGTACTCGAAAATCTTTTTCCACCTATACCGGGTGATACTATAACAGTACTTGGCGCTTTTTTTGTCGGCAAGGGTATTCTCAGTTTTCCCGCAGTCTACGCTGTTACCACACTTGGAAGTACTTGCGGATTTATGCTGCTCTTCGGCATAGGCTATTTTCTTGAACGTGAATTTTTTATGAAAAAGGATTTTTCTTTTTTCTCGGCAAAAAGTATCCTGGCTGCTGAAAAGTGGTTCGAAAAATACGGGTACTACGTTGTTCTCGCAAACAGGTTTATACCCGGCTTAAGATCAGTTGTTTCCATTGCAGCTGGCATTACTATTTTGAAACCGCGCAGAGTTTTTCTCTTTGCCTTTACAAGTGCTGCTGTATGGAATTTTATCTGGATATATGCCGGATTCTCACTGGGTAATAACTGGGACACGGTTCGTGAAAAATTTTCAATTATAATAGGCGGCTATAATATTGCTGTGGTTTCAATTGTTGCTGCCGCTGTTGCAGTTTACTTAGTGACAAAAAAAATCCGAAGCGCAAAAAACTGAATTCAATCCCCTGCTAATAAAGCCTGAATACAGAATTGTTAATATAATTGACAAATCGGGTTTTTAACTTTATACGCTACAAAACAACTACCGGCAAGGTCCAGGCTGATATCAGCCCCGATTATCAAATGCCGGGTCAAAAGGATAAAATATGGAACTGCAATTTTTAAAACTGAATGTGGAAAAACAGGTGGCAACAGTACTCCTAAACAGGCCCGACAAAGGGAATTCCCTTTCGCCTGATATGCTCCGTGAAATCGGTGACCTTTTTCTTCACCTGAAGACACGCGAAGATGTTACGGTTATTATTCTTACAGGTGGCGAAAAAATATTTTCAGCAGGATTCGACCTGGATTACGTTAAAGAAATGAAACTGGATGCAAATAAAGAGTTTGTGGAAAACTTCTGGCGCGCATACAGGTCGGTAAGATTCTGCGCACAACCCGTTATCGCTGCCATAGGGGGTGCTGCCATGGCGGGCGGTTTTGACCTGACACAGATGTGTGATATACGCTACGCATCAGAGCGCGCAAAGTTCGGGCAACGCGAAGTGATGCTATCAATAATTCCCGCACTGGACCCCCTATGCCGCATAATAGGTTTCGGACCTGCCCTTGAATGGGGACTTACCGCAAGAGACATTGATGTAAACGAGGCATTCCGCGTGGGATTTGTTACACGCATTTTCCCCGAAGGCACAGTAGTAAAAGAGACAACTGAAATTGCCCTTAAAATGGCTGAGTTTGACCGTACAACACTGATCGAAACAAAACGCTACAGCATAGACCTGATGCACAACAGCATGGATGCATCAATGAAATCACATGAATGGCTTTTCGCAAATTTTGTAGGTTCCGATGAAAACCGTTTTAGGATAAACTCCCTGCTTGAAACTATTCGTAACAGAAAAAAATAAACTACCGGGGTAATTATGGCAAAGATAAAAAGGGTACTCATAAGTCTGTCTGACAAAACCGGGGTCGTTGATTTTGCAAAAAGCCTCGCCGGATTCGGAATTCAGTTTCTTTCAACAGGGGGGACAGCTAAAATTCTTCGTGACGCACAGATCAGTGTAACCGATGTATCTGAATATACGGGATTTCCCGAAATGCTGGATGGAAGGGTTAAAACACTCCACCCTAAAATTCACGGCGCCCTTCTTGGAATCAGGTCAAATCCAGAACATGTAGAGACTATGAAAAAACATAACATCGAACCCATAGACATGATTGTGGTTAACCTTTACCCTTTCAGAGAGACAATATCAAAACCTGGCTGCACCTTCGAAGATGCCATTGAAAACATTGATATCGGCGGGCCAACAATGCTCAGATCAGCATCTAAGAATTTTCAGAGTGTAACTGTGGTAATAGATCCTGCGGATTACCCCATGATAATTGAAACAATGAAAAAAAATAATGGAGAAGTCAGTGCCGAAATAAACCTGAAACTGGCATACAAGGTTTTCAAAACGACATCTGAATATGATAAAATGATTTCAGATTATCTGAAGGACCAGCTCTAATATTCAATCCCCCTGCGGGCAGGCACTCCCGAATTAAAATAGTGCTTTATCTCTTTCATCTCGGTGACCAGGTCTGCGTGGCGGATAAGCTCTTCGCCCGCGCCCCGTCCCGTCAACACAAGTTCGGTTCGACCCCTCTCTGTCTGCATCAGCTGAATAACCCTGTCCAGGCTGCAGATTTGAAGCGATGGCAGTGTAATTATCTCATCCAGAACAACTATATCGAACTTTGCGCAGGCAACAATTTCAAACGCCCGGTCAATACCTTTTTCAGCACTGGACTTATGTCTTGTCGTATTCTGACCGGTATGATCAAACAGAAAGTCCCCGGTACCATACTGTTCAAAAATTATTGCCGGGTCAGTCTTTGCGCATGAAAACATTTCCCCAGTCTCTCGCCCTTTAAGAAACTGGAGGAAGGCACACCTGTAACCGTAACCAGCAGCACGAAAGCAGAGCCCCAGGGCCGCAGTGGTTTTTCCCTTACCGTTACCGGTATATATATGCACCAGTCCCCTGTCCATCAGTCACGTATATCCCTGGCGCTTTCGTAACTTTCACAGTTTTCAATCTTAACATCAATAAACCATACCGGTGGATAACCCGCACCGGTTGAACTGTATGTATAGGGCTTCTTAAAGATCCCGGTTAAAGTTGCCCTGCATATCTCCGGTATATAATCTGCTGTAACACCCGTAATCGCCGGCAGAAGCTCAACACCATATTCGCCGGTTTTTGACTCACGCACAACTACTCCCAGTTTTGTATAAAAACCGCGTCCCTCATTCTGAATAAAATCCTGCATTATCTTCTTATCTGTCACACGTACCCACATTGAAATTTTACCGTCTGAAATAAGGGCTTTACCGAAATTTACCGAAACTGATGTACTTGTAACGGCACCCTGCACCAATTCCATTATATCACCGATATTATTCTGCAAATGCGCCTTCTCAAGCAGGCCCGCATGCTCAGCGTCAGAATAGACCTGTGCCATTCTGTCCGGCGAGATACTTTTTTCAGCTAAATAGATCTCTTCAAAAAAATCGGGAACTTTTACATATTTTGGATTTTTATTAACCGAAACCAGAACTCCTTTTCTCCACTGCCTGTAAAGAGAAACTGAATGGAAAATCCTGCCGCGCTGAAGGTATAGCTCATGCTTTCCACCACTTGCGTCGTAAACAGTCTGATGATACGAGACGCTGTAAATAGAACCCCCTGTTAGTTCAGGCAGCCTCTCGATGTCACCGAATTCCCCTGTAACCTTTCCGCAACTTATAACAGAAATCTTTATTCCCCGCTTCTTTGCCTCTGAAGCATATTTTTCGCTCATAAATATGCCTGTCAAAACTGAGTTTGTTATAATTACTATTTCTTTTATCGAGCCGCTTCTCCACTTTAAATTGCTGATTGTGTGATTAAGCACCGACATAAACCGGTTCATATCCGGTGAGCCGGCCGGCCGCAGTGATTCAAGCTGCTCTCTTACACTCTTTATTGAATTATTATGAACCGTTGCAAGTTCCTGGCCCTTTCTGTCAGAAAACGGAAGAATAAAAATCCTTGTATCAACATTGTGTTTTCCCACAAGT
>JAAYBQ010000029.1 GCA_012730035.1 Spirochaetota bacterium | reverse complement strand
GTTCAATAACGCGCAGGGGTTAAGGAATGCCATATTCAGAGCCAACGAATCTTGCTGTTGTCGCCTGTCCTGGAGGAGAGGCTTTTGCCCAAGAGGTAATAGTTCACCTCCGTCACATGTATAAGCATCGCTTTAACTTAAAACGCGATGTTATATCTAAACGCTACGAAATAGATAAAGAAGCGCTCATAAAAGACATTAACCTTTATAATGATTTAAAAACCTCCGATCTTTGTGTCAGAGGTAATGTTGAAAAATACCGGACACCTGAATTCCTTGTTGATACAGAATTTACCTATTTTATGAACGGCGAGTTCAAAACCGAAATTAAAGACTGCATCCGCGGTAAAGATGTGTATATTTTTCAGGATGTTGAAAATCATCAGGAATTAGACCTCAACGGCGGAAAAAACAAGCAGATACTTTCGGTAAATGATCACCTCATCTCCCTTCTCGTAACTATTGATGCAGTACGGCAGGCCGGAGCCTTTGATATAACCCTCGTTCTTCCGGTATATCCCTACAGCCGTCAGCATAAAAAAAAGGGAAGAGAAGGATTAACAGCAAGCCTTCTCGGTCATATTTATGAAAATATGGGAGTTTCGAGAATTATAACCCTCGACATCCATTCCCGTGAAATTGAAAACACCTTTGCAAAAGCACATATTGAAAACCTGCATGCTAGCTACCAGATTATTAGAGAACTGTCAAAGCTTGTAAATCTTTCTCCCGACGGCGATGATCTTGTTGTCGTTTCGCCTGATACCGGAGCCGTTGACCGCAATAAATTCTATGCTACCGGCTTAAAAAAACCGCTTGCAATGCTCTACAAAGAAAGAGACTATTCCGTTGTCACTCAAAATGCACGGGATTCAAATATTAAGGCTATAAAACTTCTTGGTGACGTTCAGGGCAAGGTTGCATTTCTTGCCGACGACATGCTCGGAACCGGAGGAACTCTTTTAAAAGCAATGGAATTCCTTAAAGAACAGGGGGCTACTAAGGTTATAGCAGCTATAAGTCTTCCTTTCTTCACTGGAAATGCAATTTCCCAATTTAACCAGGCATATGAGAAGGGGCTTTTTTACCGCGTTATTGGAACAAATGCGGTATATCATAAAGAGCTTCTTGAATGCGAGTGGTATATTAACACCAATGTCTCAGGACTTTTTGCCAATGTCATCGCCCGTGTTCATCACAATCAATCACTGAGCGATCTGCTTGACAACCGTTCAATTATTGAAAAACTAGTTAAGAAAGACTAATGAAGACCGGTTCTGCATCACAGACAAAAAGGACTGTTCTATGTGCAGATATAGGAAGTTCATCCTTAAAAACTGCCCTAATTGATGAGAAAGGCTCCGTATTAGCCTATGACAGATGCCGGTTCAACCGAAACTCACCTTCATCCATGTGGTATGACGCCCTATGCAGTTCTGTAGCCCGGATTTCCCGAATGACATCACTTAACAGCCTAGCGGCTCTGAGCATCTCAGGAAACGGACCTACCATAGCTTTTTTATACGAGTCAGGTCTTACAGACATTGTTATGTGGAATGACGGCCGGTATCAAAATAGAGTACTGTCGTATACTGGAACATCTCTTTTTCTCCCCCGTATTATATCATACAGAAATTCCATTGATCACAAAGAAGGTAAACTAGTTTCCTTATTATCCG
>JAAYBQ010000283.1 GCA_012730035.1 Spirochaetota bacterium | reverse complement strand
TTGCGGCGTATGCAGCGTCATTAAGTAAAAAGGGGAACCTTGCCGCTTCGCTAAACGTGAACAACGGCTACAACCTTACGGTGAACCTGCTGCTGGCTTATGATGTAATCTCATCTTCCGGGCTCTTTCTGACAAAACAGAACAAATTCCGCAAGATCGATTTAAAAAAGATATCGGACGCACTCCTTGTTATGAGGGACATAAAGGGTGAAACAGCCGAGAGTGAAGATACGGCAATGCTCATCCTGACACTGCTTCACATAATGAACTGCCTTAAACTCGACAGGGACATCGGCGTCATAACACTAAAACCCGTTGCAGAATTCATAGACGACCCGGTACTTATGCTCAAACATATCGCCGCGAAGCTGGCTGACACGCGCAAAAAGGACGACATCTTTACGGGAAGCATCGTTATACCATCGTTTAACGACCTTAAGACACTTATAAACATACTGGGAAGAATAAAATCGGCAGAACTGAATTACCTGAAAGCCGCATTCATGACATCAAGGCTGGCAGTTACGGTTAAAAAAACCGGAGACACCCCGGCAGAAAGAATGGCAGACTACACCGGGGCCTTTATGGCATCACTTGACTTCCTCACGCTGTGCGGAGTCTCGGCTATCCAGGAGGGAATAATAGTAATTACCGAGCCGGGCAGAAGGCTCTACTCCATGCTTCACGGCAGAAAGCACACTAAAGAGACAGAGGCGGTTCCCTGCATATACATAAGCCCGGACTTCACGCTGATGATACCGGACAGGGACATAGACCCGTCATCGCTCTACCTTATAATGGCATACACCGAGATGATCCGGCAGGACGTAGTAATTGAAGCAGCCATAACCAAGAGTTCAATAATCAATGCCAGTAAACGCGGCATGAATTTTGAGAAGTTTATTGCGACCCTGAGAAAATATGCGAAGAATGAAATACCGCAGAACCTGGAATTCCTGCTGGACGACTGGACCAGGCAGACAATAAGCATAAATATCACGCGGCCGGTGCTTCTCTACTCAAGCCATCCCAATTATATTGACGAGCTTATGTACGGAGCCGCGTCAAAGGCTGTAAGGGAGAGAATTTCAGAAAACCACGTCATTCTTAACAGGGAGAACATTGACGACGTTGTAAAGTTTTCCAAAAAGTTTGATGTTAAACTGAATATATTTGAAGAGGGTGATTAATCAGCCACTACCCTGATTTTTGCGGGGAAATTCCAGTTCATGAACTCCTGCAGCGCCTTGATAGTCCTGTCCTGGACAAAGTAGAGTTTTCCGTTAAGTTTGACAAGCCCCCCCTTGTAATATGAGTGCTTCATCTGATGTTCAATCCAGCCGACAAGTTCAACTTTTTTCCAGTTATCGACGGTTTTAAGCACAGGAAGCTTCCGCAGGTGAAGTTCCTTGATTACTCCATCTTTTACTGAATCAGCAAGAATTTTTTCCCATTCCATTGACATGTATTCGCTCCAGTTACCGCGGATAATCAGCGCCTTTTCTTTAACGTTTCGTTATCCTGCTGTAATAACTCAATCCTTTTTTCAAGACTTTTATTAAGCTCCTCAAGCTTTTTAAGCTCCTCGTGCAGATGGATAGCCTCTACCCTGCCGAGCTCCTCGACATTCTCCCTGGCCGTAAGGGTCATCTTTGCGTCAAGCAGTTCCTTTGTGGAATAATCCAGCAGGGATTCCTGCGCATTAATGACGCTCTTTGCGTCCATAAGTTCCTGCGTGCGAAGTTCATTAAGTAACTCCTCTGCCCTGACCCTGTCCTTGAGTTCCATGTATTCATTATTGCGCAGCAGGGCTATGCGCCTGATTGTATCATTAAGGTTACGGTGCTCTTCGAGTATCCTTTTTTCAAATTCAATTATGCGTATAAAAAAACCGCGTTCATCATCTTCCAGCATTCCTTCACTGCCCGATGCAACGAGCTCTTCAAGCCTGGGGATTCTGACCTCTGCCTCCCTGGATATAAGCCTCATAAGCCGCCTGTACTTTTCAGCAAGAATAATCTTTTCGAAAAGCAGAAGGAACGCCCTAATGTCAATGGGCCTTGAAAAAAGCTCCATGTTCAGAAAGTTACCCGAACTGTAGAATTCACAGGTGCCCGAACAGTCATCAAATATAATAAGCTTGAGCACGCCGGGCAGTGGATATTTATTAAGTATCCTGATGATCCTGTCCTTCGAAACACCGGCAAGATCAACGACCAGAATGTTGAACATTCCGTCATTTGATGTAATATCCGCCAGCAGCCTTGAATCGTTTATGAATTCAGGCTCAAATCCCAGCTGCGCGATTCTTGAAGCCAGCACACTGCCGCCGTTATTGTCGGTAAAGAAATATACTTTTATATCAATCATTGTCAACCTTCAGGTAAAGCTTAATATTCAGGATAAAATTCTGTGTGACAACTCTTTTTTTATAAAGAACGGGGTTTGTTAAGGTTATATTCAGTTTTGAATCCCCCCCTGCAAAAAGGATTATAGTGCCCT
Source organism: Spirochaetota bacterium (assembly GCA_012730035.1). GTDB lineage: Bacteria > Spirochaetota > UBA4802 > UBA4802 > UBA5550 > JAAYBQ01. Next base: position 6,187 of record JAAYBQ010000283.1, on the reverse strand, counting down.
GATATTCCGCCCCTGCAGCGGAATTGTCTATCCCGGACGGACTTTTTTTTCATGTTTCAGGCCCATAACTGAACAATACTGCAATTATGCCGCAATTATGTCGTAAAAAAAACTTGCCATTAACTGACCATATAAACATCTGTCCCGAACTTTAGAAAAAACGGAAAAAAGATGAACAAAACAGTAACGATTGTATCATGCGTAATATTTGCGGCACTATTGCTTGGCTATAACAGCCGGGTTTTTTCAGTGGAGCTATTCGGACTCTTTAAAATGAACGGTTCAACAGCAGAGGACCTGAAGAGAATAAGGGATTTTAACCCGGACAGTGACATGTTCTATCTGCCGGACCTTGGTGATAAGGAATTTTTTGAATCTGTCGATGACCTTTCAATATGCAGAAGGAGCGAAGTGCGGGAGCACCTCTACACATACCTTACATCGGGCAGGGAGTATGTAAAAAAATCGATCGAAAGGTCGTACTATTACATGCCTGTTATTACGGCAATACTCAAAGAGCACCCGGACATACCCGAAGAGATTGCACTGCTCCCCCTTCTTGAGAGCGGATTTAATCCTGAAGCAGTATCAAGAAGTAAAGCTGTGGGGCTGTGGCAGTTTCTCTCAGGCACATCTTCAAGGCTGGGGCTGCGGAATGACCAGTGGACAGACGAACGAAGGGACATCGAGAAGTCCACCACTGCGGCAATACGCCACCTGCGTTACCTGTACAAAAGATTCGGCTCATGGGACCTTGCGCTTGCGGCATACAACGGCGGCTGCGGACAGGTAGGCAGGGCAATGGATCGTACGGGCGCTAAGGACTTCTGGAGCCTGAGGGAGAACGGGGCCCTGAGCAATGAAACTTCGCAGTATGTGCCAAGGTTCGCTGCCCTTGTGATAATCTACCGCAACAGGCGTCTTTCGGGCCTGTCCGGGGAGCTGAACATTCCCCGCCCCGCAGCAACAGAGAATGTGCAGGTAAATACGCCGGTCACCACGGGCGAACTCTGCAGAATATGCAATGTAAACATGGAAGTAATACGAAGGTACAATCCTGAACTTAAAACCGGAGTTATACCCTCATATTCGGGCACATATACTCTGCGGCTGCCTGAAGAATCGTTAAAATACTGGAACGAGTACTTTTAAGGAAGGGGCGCAGCACGCACCCTACGCCCCCAGCCGATAAACTTTAACCCGTTAATAAACTCCCAGCGGCTTCCCCCGGAGGAGGCTACTTAAAACTTAATCCATCACGTCTAACCTTTCTTCGCACCTTCGAGAGAGGCATGTTAAGTCCATAAACCACCTCCGGGGGTGGATGAATGAAGTATATAATCCGCCGCAGGAATACTCAGCCGGGGGCTTAAACATCAGGTAGCAACCCGTAATATGCGTATAAGCTATATTCCTCTTCGCTGGCGCTACGGCGGTAAAATCCTGTTTTACATAGTCGTTACAAAGTCGTTACAAAGACGTATCAAAGTCGTTACAAAGTCGTTACGCAGATTTTGAAAAAAAACCTTTTTTTCTGAAAAAATTTTTCATAATCGCAGTTTTAAAACGTATAACCATTAAGAGTTAATGCTTAATGCGGCATCGCGGGAATATTCTTAAATCCTTTCCCTGTGTTCTCTGCTTTCACGCGCAGCGGGTGGTGAAGTGCGTTAAATTCGGGCAAAAACTGAAAATACGGCTCACAATTATATCTTGACACATACCCGCCATAAATTACTTTTTCAAGAAAAGATACAGGGGGCATAATATATGTTAGGGAACTTGGGCGGAATGGAAATGCTTGTACTGGGTGCCATTATCACCTTCCTGTTTGGCGGAAGCAAGGCATTCCAGTCAGTAAAAAAATTCAAGAATGATGTGGACGATATTAAAAACGATATTACCGGCATAAAGGACGATATAAAGTCCGAAATCAACCCTGACATTTTAAAGATCAGGGAACTGGATTAAGGGGAAACAACTTGGACTACTACAGGATAAAGGGCGGCAAAAAGCTTAAAGGCCAGGTGCGCATTTCGGGAGCCAAGAACGCGGCGCTCCCGGTAATTGTCGCAAGCCTGCTTGCTGATGGCGAAACCGTTCTTAAAAACGTACCCGACCTCAAGGACATACGCACAATAATAAAAGTAATAGAATACCTTGGCGCAGAGACCGATTTTAACGTTGAAACGAACACGCTCAGGATAATGGTAAACTCAATCAAAAACGGCGAAATGCCCTACGAGCTTGTAAAGACCATGCGCGCAAGCGTATACGTAATGGGGCCGCTGCTTGCCAGGCTTGGCGAGGCCGATGTCTCTCTGCCCGGAGGCTGCGCCATCGGTGAGCGCCCGGTTGACATACACCTTGCGGGATTCGAGGCAATGGGCGCCAGTATTCAGCTTGAACATGGATACATAAAGGCCCGGGCAAAAAAAATGAAACCTGCCACCTTTACAATGCGGCAGGTTTCGGTCGGCGCCACTGCCAACCTTATGATGGGTGCTGTGCTTACAGCCGGCAGTACAGTCCTTGAGAACTGCGCCATGGAACCGGATGTAGTGGACCTGGGGAAGTTTCTTAACAAAATGGGCGCAAAGATTTCGGGCCTCGGTACTGAACGCATAACCATAGAGGGTGTTAAAAAGCTCAGCCCCGTAACATATACAATAATGCCCGACCGCATAGAGGCTGGCACCTATCTTCTTGCCGGGGCCATTACCAGGGGTGACGTAACCCTTACCCATTGCGTACCGGAACACATACAGTCCCTGATAGACACACTGAAAGAATCGGGATTCACCATAGAAACAGGTGAAAGCAGAGTCCGGATAGCTCCCGCAAAGAAACCGGCCGGCTTTATGATTAAGACACTCCCCTATCCCGGGTTCCCCACAGACCTTCAGGCGCCGCTCATGGCCCTTGCGACTACAATACAGGGAATAAGTGTAATTATAGAAACAATATTTGAAAACAGGTACACGCACGTAGGCGAACTCCGCCGTATGGGCGCGGATATAAGCATAGAAGGGAACACGGCAATAATCAGGGGGGGGAACAGGCTGATGTCAGCCCCTATTATGATGTCGGACCTCCGTGCCGGTGCCGCTCTTATAGTGGCATCACTTGCAGCAAAGGGTGTTACTGAAATACGAAGAATTTATCATTCTGACAGGGGATACGAAAATTTAACTGAAAAGTTATCAGCTTTAGGTGCCGATATAAGGAGGGTAAAGGGAGGAACCTTCTGATGCTTAGAGGAATCTATACTGGCGCAAGCGGCATGATCGCACAGGAGGCAAGGATGGACGCTATCGCGAACAACCTGGCCAATGTTGACAAAACATCGTACAAAAAAGACATAGCCATCTTCAAGGCATTCCCGGACATGGTCATACGAAGAATCAACGAAAGCGGCCTTGGAATAACTCCAGCCGGATCTTATGACTCAATGCCTTATGTGGGCAAGCTGGGAACCGGAGTAGAGGTGAACGAGGTCTTTACGGACTTCGCCCAGGGTTCACTCCAGCGCACCGAGAACAACTTTGACCTTGCCCTTGAAGGCAGGGGATTCTTCACAATAATGACAGAACGCGGCGAACGGTATACACGCGACGGTTCCTTTACAATTAACCAGGACGGAATACTCATGACTCATAACGGCAACCCTGTTATGGGCGAGAACGGAATAATACGCATACAGCAGAACAATTTCCTTATAAATGAAAGGGGCGAGGTTGTGGTTAACGGCGACATGTCTGCCGACCCCAGGGACTTGGTTACAATGGCGGGCAACGACTGGACCGGCCCCGTTGTTATAGACAAGCTGAAGATTGTTGACTTCGAAAACATCCGCTACATAAAAAAAGAGGGTGACTCCATGTACCGGGAGACCGAGTATTCAGGGCCGGCACTTCCTCCGGGCGAATACAAGGTGGTACAGGGCTTCCTTGAAAAATCCAACGTGAACATTGTGCGCGAAATGGTAGATATGATCGAGGTTAACCGCAGCTACGAGGCCAACCAGAAGACAGTTACTTCGCACGACCAGACTTTAGGTAAACTGATAAACGAAGTCGCGCGTTAAAATCCGGCGGTATCCCATTCCGGCCGGAGACAGGCACGGGCAGGCATTATTGACACATCATGCTTCCTGCCTGCAGTCTGCGATCGCGGCAGCACTGCCTTAATCTTAATAATAAAACAGGCCGCTCTTACAAGCCTCTGGATTCCAGTATTCCACTTAGTGTAAACCTATGAAAGCTACCGCTCCATCACCTGGACGCAAGTTCGAGCATGTCGCGTATAATCTCGGCAGTAAGCCCCCATATTATGCCCTGTTCAGTTCTGTAAAGATACATCTGCTGCAACGCGCTGTTCCATTTACCCTGGTAGCGTTCGGGAAGGCCAAGTTCCCTTGCGGGGAACGCGAGCTCACGCCCCGTTGAATCCTTTATGTGCGGCGTTATGTCAAGTGCTATGCTGTAAACTTCACAGTTCATGCGCACAAATTCATTTGCCGGCACAGTGAAGACCTCTTCAACTTCGTCGCGGTTCAGGCTGAATGAAGCGGTGTCGTCCAGAAGGATTCTGCCCACGTAGGCATCGATAACAGCACCCATGGGGGCCACGAGCGTGCCCAGGTGCCCCTCAACCTTTATGTCGCCGGGATCAATCCCCAGTTCCTCGACTGTCTCGCGTATGGCAGTATCGGAGTAGGTTTTATCAACCGCCGCGTCGTAACCTCCCCCGGGGAAGGACACCTCACCCCCCTGCCGTATATTCTGCGCCCTTTTCTGGAACAGGATGTGCCATTCATTCTCAATGAACATAAACGGCACAAGCACAACATACGAAGAATACCTGCTGCGCCCTATTATCCTTCCATTATCCGCCAGTCCCCTGATCAGCTTTTCGTACATTATGCACCCTGTCTGCCGTAAGTTTTATGACCGCCTGCAGGAATAATAAACGCAGAGCATTGATCTGTCAAGGTCTTTGGGTAAAATGACAGCCGCAGTTTAATCCACCCTGTTAAAGATAGAATGAGTAAATAACGGCAAAAAGCTCATTAAACTGAAAAAATAATCACATCGCTTCTGTTTTACGCAATTTCAGTTAAAATATTTACCGTCCGATATTATAATAGTAATAACAGGTCTGCCGCGCATAACCTGCCGGCAGAGAGAGGTTTATAATCTCTACCAATGGAGAAGAGAATGAATTTAAAAAGATTGATCATACTGACGGCTGCAGCCTCACTTCTTTATTCAGGCTGCGGAAAGTCAGGTTCGGGAAAAACATATCCCAGGTTCGGTGAAGGGGATAATACAATTCTGAGCTACAGCTTTACCGCGCAGAAAAACAGCACATTGGGCGCGGATGCCCCTGGCACCATAACAGACGATACAATTGAAGTGACGGTACCCCATGGAACCGATGTCACGTCGCTTGTTGCCGTCTTTGTAACTGACAGTACCGACGTGACAGTTAATGATGTGGTTCAGATAAGCGGTGAAACCGTAAACGACTTCAGCTCTGATGTTCTGTACGAGGTTAGCGCCGATGATGAAGTAAGAACATACACGGTTAAAGTCAGCGTCGCTCCATCATCGGAAAAAACAATCAGCAGGTTTCTACTTAACGGAATCGAAGGGACTGTTGACCAGTCAACAGGTATAATCGATGTGTCCCTTGCTCCTAAAACATCGCTCACTTCGCTCATTGCTTCATTCGACGCTATCTGTAAAAAGGTACTCATAGGTGACGCAGAACAGGTTAGCGGTGAAACCGCGAACAATTTTACAGGTGATGTTATATATACCGTGGTGGCAGATGACAATTCAAGCAGGAGCTATACTGTCAGGGCAACGGTACAGAAGGCTTCATGGAAAGAAATAAGTTCATTTACCTTTAATACTACAGTCAATACGGGGATAAATACTGAACTGGATACCGACATTCAGGGAATTATCTCTGGTACAACAATAAGCGTTGTTCTGCCCTACGGGTCAGTATCATCAGACCTGGTCGCCGCGTTCACATCTAACGGTGAAAAAGTAACAGTTGGCGGTGTTGAACAGGTATCGGGCGAAACTAATAACGACTTTTCATCTTCAGTCGATTACGTTGTCGAGGCAGAGGACGGATCAACAGAAACATATACCGTGAATGTAACAATAGCGAA